>JANPOJ010000027.1:0-8536 GCA_031427935.1 Ilumatobacteraceae bacterium
GCCGTCTCACCGACAGCCAGGGACGCACGGTCGACTTCCGCAACACCGTTCTCATCATGACCAGCAACCTCGGCACCGCTGATCTGCGCAAGGCCAACGTCGGCTTCACCAAGGTCGACTCGGCAATGAGCTACGAGCGGATGAAGGACAAGGTCAACGAGGCGCTGAAGACGCACTTCCGTCCCGAGTTCCTCAACCGCATCGACGAGGTCATCGTCTTCCACGAGCTGGCTCGCGAAGAGGTCATGCAGATGGTCGACCTGATGACGAAGCGCTTGACCGGGCAGCTCGAAGGTCAGGGCCTCGGCATCGAGCTGACGCAGAGCGCCAAGGAGCTGCTGGCCGAGAAGGGCTACGACCCGCAACTCGGTGCTCGTCCGTTGCGTCGGGCGATCCAGCGGATGATCGAAGACGTGCTCAGTGAGAAGATCCTCTACAAGGAGTTCCACGCCGGCGACATCATCGTCGTCGACACCGAGGACGATCCCGACAAGCCGGGCGACAAGAAGCTCAAGTTCACCTCGGTCGAGGGCTTCTTGCCCCCCGCCGCTGTGGAGTTGGCTGCCACGGGTGCGCCCGAGCTGCCGGACCCCACACTTCCCACACTTCCCACGGAGTAACCGTCAGCCGACGACAGAGACACGGGTGATCTCACCTGTGTTCGCCGGCAGGGCACGCTCGGCCGTGAGCGTGTCGTCAGGCGATATCAGGGTCATGCGACCCGTGCCGACGATCACGATGCTGCCGTCATCGAGCACGGTCAGCGCTTCGACACCCATGTCCCACGTGAACGAGTCTCTGACGCTCAGTGTCTCCGGGTCCAGACGGAACAGCCTCCCGTCGAGGGCGACGACCACCTCGTTGTTCGACGCACCAATCGCTGCGCGAAACGCGTCGCCACCCAATGCTGCTGTAGCCCGCGCCTCGGGCATATCTGGTCCGTAGTTCGTGATGTCGCTGACCGCGTAGCCGGCGATGCCTCCGGTGCTCGACGCTGCGAACAGCCGGGAGCCGGCGGGGTTCACCGCCAACGCCCCTGGGTGATCGGCGAGGCCGAGCTGCGCGGGTACATCGAGGCACCAGACCCCGTTGAACAGCCCAAGGGTGTGGATGAACGAACCGACGTTCTCTCCACCCTCGCTGGCATCTTGGTAGAGGGTGAAGAGGAGTTGATTGTTCGGCTCGAACACCGCGGTGCGACTGACGGCGGTCATCACCTCATCCACGGTCTGGCCCTTGTCACGAAGGTTCAGCGGCAAACCCAGTTCGCCCGTCGCCGTGTCGATCACCCTGACCCGATAGGTGTTGGTGTCGAGGTACTCGATCACGAACACGCCCATCGGCAGGTCGGATCCGTCTGTGAACACGTTGGAGAACGCCTCGGGCACCAGGAGCGCATCGAACGTCCAGCGCCGCACCTCACCCTCCGAAGGCGTCGCCAACACCACGGTCGTCTGCTTTCCGGCAGTGCCGATCAGGGCGACCAGCTTGCCATCCTGAGAGATCGCCGTCGGACGGACCTCGCCCTTGATCTGGACCGTGGCGGAGATCTGATCGTTGCGAACGTGGTGCCACTCGATCGTCGATACACCAGCGAGGGTGTCCGAGCTCACCACGACCTGCCCGGTGGGATTCATCACACCCGGTGTGTCGATCGGGTCCGTGCCCGGCGAGAACGTGAAGACGTGTCCGTCCTTGGCCGTGAGCGCGAGCCGTGCCGGGAACGCCGCCTGGATCGCTGCGATCGGGCCGGCATCAGTGGTCGGCGCCGCACCAGTCGTCACCGAAGCTGCCGCCGGTGCCGGCGGTGCCGCGACCGTGGCGGGAGATGTCGACGAGGTCTTCGCCTGGGGAGTCGTGATGTCGTCGCCGGACGACACCGCTGCCGACGTGCCGCACGACGTCACGATCAAGGCGAATGCGACGGTTGTGTGCTTCCTCTGGATCCACATGCCTCACTGACACCACCATTCGCCATGTCGTTCCCGGGTTGCATAGGTTGCCGTGAGGGACGTCGAGAAGAGGGCGAACGCATGGCTACGTACGGGCTGCAACTGCCGGACTTCTCGTGGATCGTCGACGCCGACCCACCGACCACGATGGAGCGGTTGCGTGCCGCGGCCGAAGCAGCGGAAGAATCCGGCTACGCATCACTGTGGGTGATGGATCACCTCTTGCAACTTCCGCCGCTCGGCGGGCCGGCTGCGTCGATCCTCGAGGGGTACGTCACGCTGGGTGCACTGGCCGCCGTGACCACACGGGTCGAGCTCGGCACACTCGTCACCGGTGTCACGTACCGCAATCCGGCACATCTCGCCAAGCAGATCGCATCACTCGACGCACTGTCGGGTGGGCGGGCGATCCTCGGGATCGGCGCCGCGTGGTACGACGTCGAGCACGAGGCATACGGGTGGGACTTCCCGCCGATCAAGGAACGCTTCGAGCGGTTGAACGAGGCGGTCGCGATCTGTCGCGGCATGTTCGACAACGAGACCTTCAGCTACAGCGGCACGCACTACAGCGTCGCCGATGCCCGGGTCGTGCCGCGCCCGCAGCGGCGGATCCCGATCATGATCGGCGGCAGCGGCGAGCGCAAGACACTGCGGATGGTGGCCCACTTCGCCGACCTCTGCAACGTCGGCGGAACTGCCGGCGTCGTGGGGCGCAAGTTGGCCATCCTCGACCAGCACTGTGCCGATGTCGGCCGAGACCCTCGCGAGGTGAAGCGGACGGCGATGGTCAGCCTGTTCGTCTCGGCCAACGACGCCGAGCGAGACGGCCTGCGCGGCTTGCTGAGCTACGACACCAACGACGAAGTGCGCGACCGGATGATCATCGCCACCGCCGATGAGGCAGCCGAAGGCATCGCTGCGATCGTCGCGGCCGGCGCCGACGAGGTGATCGTCAACCTCCCGATGATCAAGTCGGTCGACGCAATCCACACTGCAGCCGACGTGCTGAAAGCCGGAACTTCGTAGGCCATCACCAGTCGGCACTGCGGAGTGCGAGAAGTGTGTCGCTTCGATCGAGGGTGTGCCCATCGAACTTGCACACTTCGGGCGACGTCCGCACCGCTATGGCACCGATGCGGCGATGCGCAGCGCGGTCTCCAAGGTGATGTCGGCCTCGAGGCGATACACGTGATCACCGCGCTGCCAGAGCAAGGTGTTGGTCGCAAGCCGTAACGAGTCGGGCAGGACCTGGTTGCCGAAGTCGAACAGCAACTGGTGCGGCGAGCCTTCGATCCAATACCCCGTTGCTCCGTCGACGTCAACGGATTGCACGGTCGACTCGCCGAGGGTCTTCTGGAAGAAGCCCTCCTCGATGTGCGCCGGCATGACGGAAACGAGGGCCCCGGCACCGGTCACGCCGGACTCGGGCAGGAGCGGTGACGGGGCGTAGGCGAGCACGATCTGGCCACTGGCGGGTGGCTGCACGACGTGGACGGACTGGGGGTCACCGAGCAGCGACGGTGTCGGATCGGGCAGCCCCGTATCCGACATTGCGACGGTGATCGACACCGGCACACCGAGGCCCAACTCCGGTACCGGGGCTGCGCTCGTCGCAACGACCGTTGTTGACGGCAGGTTGGTGGCCGGAGCGATCGAGGTCGGCACCGTCGCAACGGTGACGGCACCGGGCTCGATGTGAACACTGTCGAAGCCCAGCCAGCGGGCGATGGCACGGCGCGGTCCCGGCACTGCAACCAGGGCAACGGCGAGGACCACGACGACCACGCCAACGAGACGCAAACCACGTCGAGGGGTGAGGACCCTGGCGGGCTCGTCGATGCGGCGCAGCACGTCCGCGACCAGCCAATCACCGCGAGGGACCTCCAGGCGTTCGGCAAGCTCACCGAGCGAGCGCTCGAGATCGATCATGGCCGCTCCAGTTCGATTCGCAGCCGGTCCAGCGCACGCGCCGTCCTCGACTTCACGGTGCCGAGCGCGACACCAACTGCCTGGGCCGTCTCGGCTTCCGACAGCCCGGCGAAGTATCGATAGCCCAACACCTGCCGGTCGCGTGGCCCGAGTCGCCCGAGCGCCACGCCCAATTCGCGCGCAGTGTCGCCGTTGAGTGCGCTGACCTCAGGATCCGGTGCCGACGCCACCACCCATGATCCGTAGCGGGCATCGCGCTGTCGGCGCCGATCGCGGCCGCGCAGGTGGTTCTTGGCCTCGTTGGCGACGATCCGCAACATCCACGGTCGGACCATCGCCGGGTCGTCAAGTCTCGGTAACGATCGATGAGCTTTCACAAAGGCCTCCTGAGCGATGTCTGCGGCATCGACGACCGAACCGCTGACGGCTGCGGCCAAACGAAGCGCGGCGGTCTGGTACCGGCCGACGAGCGCGCCAAAGGCCGCGGCGTCACCGGCGCGAGCGCTGGCAACGAGATCCGAGTCGGATGGTTCTGTTCGGTCGGTGGTCATGGTCGACGTGTTGCCTGTCCTGACACCTCCGGTGTCGGCGAGGTTCCACATGCCACAATCGGGACACTATGCGACGGGCCCTCATCGTGATCTCCGTGATGGTCCTGACCGGATGTCATGTCGACACGACGGTCGACATCTCGATGAAGGCAGACGGCAGCGGTCACATCACGCTGACTGCAGTCGCCGACGCCGACGTGGTACAGCAAGCACCGGGCCTCGCCGACGATCTGCGCTTCGACGACGCCGAGACAGCCGGGTGGACGGTCACCGGGCCGACCGAGACCTCCGACGGCGGCCTGCGCGCCGAGCTCACCCACACCTTCGCCAACCCGGAGGAAGCCTCTGCGTTGTTGCAGTCCATCAACGGTTCGGGCGGCCCGCTGCACGAGATGGCGTTCGCCCGCACAGTCGCCGAGGGCGGGACCACGATCGACCTCGTCGGCTCCCTGCGAATCGACGGTCTCGCCGCGTTCGCGGACCCAGATGTGCTCGCTGCCGTCGGGGCGACGCCGTACGCGGACCAGATCGCCGCGTCGAGCCAGGGTCCGAGCCAGGCGGTCGGTGTGACAGTCAGGGCCACGCTGCCGGGCAAGATCAGCTCGGCCTCGGGCACGATCAGTGGCAACACCGTGTCGTGGATCGTGCCGCTCGACGGCTCGCAGCTCGATCTGTCGACCAGCGCCCTCGACGACCACGGCACCGCCAAGATCTGGGGCGTCGCGTCCAACGCCGCCCTGATCGCCTTGGTGGCCTGGTGCCTGGTGGCCGCGGCGTTCATCTTCTGGGTCGCTCGACAACGCCAGCGACGCTCCCATCGTCGCAACCCCAGGGCCGTGTAACACCCATTCTCTAGGGTGCTCCTATGTCGAAGATCCGCCTCGTCTACCGCTGTACCGCCTGCGCGACGGCGTATCCCAAGTGGGCCGGGCGCTGCCCGTCGTGCGAGGCGTGGAACTCCATGGTCGAAGATGTCGAGGGCCCCGACCCCGACACCGCCCTGCTGCTGTCGGTCACCTCGACTGCAACGGCCATGCCGATCGCTGAGGTCGACTCGCTCGTCGGCGGCCCACAGTCGACCGGCATCGACGAGCTCGATCGGGTGCTCGGTGGCGGGTTGGTTCCCGGCGCCGTCACGCTGCTCGGTGGCGAGCCGGGCATCGGCAAGAGCACCCTACTGCTGCAGCTGGCGGCGACATGGCCGGCGCGCACGCTCTACGTCAGTGGCGAGGAGAGTGCCCAGCAGGTGCGCCTGCGCGCCGAGCGGTTGGGCGCGCTCGGGAAAAACCTGTGGCTGCTCGCCGAAACATCGCTGCCACATGTCGTCGCCGCACTCGACACGGTGCAGCCGCAGCTCGTGATCATCGACAGCATCCAATCCGTCGCCGACCCCGACCTCGGCTCGGCGCCCGGCAGCGTCGTGCAGGTGCGCGGCTGCACACATCGGTTGGTGGCCGAGGCCAAGCGTCGCGGCGTCCCGATGGTGCTCGTCGGGCACGTCACCAAAGACGGTGGCCTCGCCGGTCCACGGGTGCTCGAGCACATCGTCGACACGGTGCTGAGCTTCGAAGGCGACCGTCACCATGCCCTTCGCCTGCTACGCGCCGTGAAGCACCGTTTCGGTTCGACCAACGAGCTCGGCGTGTTCGAGATGGTCGAACGCGGCCTCGTCGGGGTGCCCGACGCCAGCAGCTTGTTCCTCACCGATCGGCGCACCGGGGTTGCCGGCTCGGCCGTCACCCCCACGCTCGAGGGCCATCGGCCGCTGCTGGTCGAGGTGCAGGCGCTGACCAACAAGGTCAATTCGGGTGTGCCACCCCGGCGCAGCGCGCAAGGTCTCGACCCCGGTCGGCTGGCGCTGTTGCTGGCGGTGCTCGACCGGCGGGCACGGCTGCCGATGGCCCAGCACGAGGTCTTCGCTTCGGCGGTCGGTGGCGTGCGACTGACCGAACCGGGCTGCGACCTGCCGATGTGTCTGGCGATCGTCAGTGCCCTGGCCGATCGACCGCTGCCGTCCGACGTCATCTCCTTCGGCGAGATCGGGTTGGCCGGCGAGTTGCGCCAGGTCGTGCACGCCTCGCGCCGGCTGGCTGAGGCGGCACGGCTCGGGTTCACCCGGGCGATCGTGCCGGCCAACTCGGCCAACGGCGTCGACGGGATCTCACTGATTCGCGTCGCCACCCTTTCCGAGGCTTTACGCGCTGTGGGATTGCACGACCTCGGCTCGAAGTAGAATCCCTCCATGACGCCGTCCGGACCGCCCTCCGACGCCTTGCACGAGGCGCTGGCACTTGTCGCGCCGGGAACGCCACTGCGCGACGGCATCGAGCGCATCGTGCGGGCCAAGACGGGCGCATTGTTGATTCTCGGCGACGGGCCCGACGTGCTGGCGATCTGCAGCGGCGGGTTCATGCTCGATGCGCCGTTCAGCCCGCAGCGACTCAGCGAGCTGGCCAAGATGGACGGCGCGATCATCCTCGGCTCGTACGGCCAGCGGCTGGCCCGGGCCAATGTCCACCTCGTGCCCGACCCATCCGTGCCGACCACCGAGACGGGCACCCGCCATCGCACGGCCGAACGTGTGGCCCGCTCGATTCCGGTGCCGGTGGTCAGCGTCAGCGAGGAGATGGGCGTGATCAGCGTCTACGCCGGCGGCATGCGTCACCAGCTCCAAGACATCAGCCGCCTGCTCGACCGGGCCAACCAGGCGTTGCAGACGCTCGAGCGCTACAAGGTGCGCCTCGACGACACGCTGGAGAACCTGACCGCGCTCGAGCTGGAAAGCGCAGCGACCATTCGCGACGTTGCCTCGGTCGTGCAACGCGGGGAGATGGTGCGGCGGATCTCGGCGGAGATCGAGACGATGATCGTCGAGCTGGGCGTCGACGCCCGGCTGTTGCGCCTGCAGGTCGACGAAGTGAACGGCGAGATCAACCACGAGCTCGAGCTGGTGCTGGCCGACTACCCGCGGATCGCCAACAACTGGGCGGGGCACGGTCTCGACGGCGATTCTCCGGCATCGCCGCGTGGCCTGCGCCTCCTCACCAGGGTGCCGCGCATCACGACCGTGCTCGCCAATGCCATCGTCGACCACTTCGGTGATCTGGCCAGCTTGCAGCGGGCGACGACCGCGGAGATCGCCGATGTCGATGGCATGGACGGCTCATTGGCCGCTGCCGTAAAGGAGACGCTCGATCGAATCACCGAGACGAGCATCCTCGACCAGTATGCGTGAGACGGTCAACCGGGGAAGTATCTGGACTCTTTGCCCTTGCCTTCGACGGTCACCACACCGTCGTCGACCAGCTTGACGAGGTGCGACAGCACGCTGCGCGCCGCCGGTTTGTGCAGCTCTTCGCGCACGTCGGCATACATCACCTTGACCATGCTCTCGATGTCGGAGAGGCCCGATCGCACCGCAGCGACGACCTGCGCCTCGCGGTCGAGACGGTGCTCGAGGAACGCCTGGAGGAACGGCTTGGGCTCCGTCACTGGCGCACCGTGGGTCGGCCACAGCGACAGGTCGTCGCGCGCCATCACTTTGCGCAACGAGTCGATGTAGTCGCGCATGTCGCCGTCCGGCGGTGAGACCACCGTGGTGCTCCAACCCATCACGTGATCGCCGGTGAACAACGCCCGTTCCTCATCGAGCGCGAAGCACATGTGATTCGACGTGTGGCCGGGGGTGTGCACGCCGCGCATCGTCCATCCGTCGCCCATGGCCGCGACCTCGCCGTCGCCGACACGTACGTCGGGGTGGAAGTCGAGGTCGGTGGTCTCCTCCAGCGTCACGCCCTCCTCGATCTCGCCATCATCCGCGCCATCATCCGCGCCATCGTCTGCGGCAGCGGGCTCGGCGGTGCCGTGCGGACCGAAGGCGATCGTGGGAGCACCGGTCAGCTCGCGCAGCCAAGCGGCCAGCGGCGAGTGGTCAGAATGGCAGTGTTTCCATCCAAACTTGTGGTATCATACCTGATGGTAGTTTCTTTGAAACCAAATATTCTTGTTTTATAGGCACTTCGTCTTGTGCTAAAACATTCCAATCGATCTCTTTTTTACTGATTTTGTTTTCTGTGACATTTTGTTTGCTTGATTTTTTTTTTT
>JANPOJ010000028.1:0-2805 GCA_031427935.1 Ilumatobacteraceae bacterium
GTTCCAGGTGCTCGTGATCCCGAACGTGCCGTGGTCGAAGTACCTCGACCGGTTCGTGCGCCTCGAGTCACTGGGGATCGACGTCGCCGCCGTGCCCGATCATTTCTGCGACTGGAGCAATCCCACCGGGCCCTGGCTCGAGGCCTGGACCGGCATCGCCGCGATCGCGGCGCGGACGTCGACCATGCGCCTGACGACCTGCGTGACCCAGATCCCCCTACGCAACCCAGCGGTGCTCGCCCATCAGGCCGTCACCGTCGATCACATCTCGGGCGGCCGCCTGGAGCTCGGCGTCGGCACCGGCCTGACGATCGATCCGTCCTGCGACATGATCGGCGTGCCGAACTGGACGACCGGCGAGCGGGTGGCTCGGTTCGGCGAGTACATCGCGCTGCTCGACCAACTGCTGGCAGAGGGCACCACGATCTACCACGGCAACTACTACTCGGCCAACGGCGCGGTGATGAACCCTGGTTCGGTGCAACAGCCACGCCTTCCGCTGATGGTGGCCGCTCTCGGCCCGCAGATGATGCGACACGCTGCTGCCTACGCCGACATCTGGAACAGCTTGAGCTTTGCCTCCGACTTCGAGGAGCAACTGGCCGAGCTGGCCGATCGTTGTATGACGATGGACGAGCTGTGCGCCGAGCTCGAACGCGACCCTGCCACGCTGCGCCGGTCGTACACCATGTTCGATCCGAAGGCTCGGGCCAGCGGCGGCGCGATCGGCTACTACGAATCCGACGAGGTGTTCGCCGAGACCGTCCGGCGCGTGACCGAGCTGGGGATCACGGAGATCTCGATGTACTACCCGGCGGTCGAGGCCCAGGTGCCGGCCTTCGAGCGGATCGCCACCGACGTGCTGCCCGAGTTGCGGCGCCGGCATGCGTAGCCCGCTCCTCGATGACCTCGCCGCTCGATGCGCCGCGCTGGCGGGCGAGGGGTTGTTCAAGCGCGAGCGGGTGATCGACTCCACCCAATCCGCGCACATCCGTCTTGCCGATGGCGCCGCGGTGCTGAACCTGTGCGCCAACAACTACCTCGGCCTGGCCGATCACCCCGACATCGTTGCTGCTGCGCACCAAGCCCTCGACCGGTACGGGTACGGCATGGCATCCGTGCGCTTCATCTGCGGGACACAGACGGAGCACAAGGAGCTCGAAGCGCGGCTGTCGAGCTTCCTCGGTACCGACGACACGATCCTCTACGGGTCGTGCTTCGATGCCAACGGCGGGTTGTTCGAGACGATCCTCGACGAGACGGATGCGGTCATCTCCGACGCCCTCAACCACGCCTCGATCATCGATGGCATCCGCCTGTGCCGCGCCCGCCGGTTGCGCTACGACAACAACGACATGGATCAGTTGGAGCAACGCCTGGTCGAGGCGGCCGACGCCCGCTACCGACTGATCGCCACCGACGGCGTGTTCTCGATGGACGGGGTGCTCGCCAACCTCACGGCGATCTGCGATCTCGCCGAGCGCCACGACGCGCTGGTGATGGTCGACGATTCGCACGCCGTCGGCCTGGTCGGCGCGCACGGCCGCGGCACGCACGAGTTCGCCGATGTGATGGGGCGAGTCGACATCATCACCGGCACCCTCGGCAAGGCCCTCGGTGGTGCCTCGGGCGGCTACACCTCGGGGCGACGCGAGATCATCGCGTGGTTGCGGCAACGTTCGCGGCCGTACCTGTTCTCCAACACGCTGGCACCGGTCATTGCCTCGGCGACCATCCGGGTGCTCGATCTGCTGGAGTCCAGCGACGAGTTGCGTCTGCGGCTCGAACACAATGCGGCCCGCTTCCGGGAAGGTATGGCGCGCGCCGGGTTCACCCTCGCCGGTGCAGGGCATCCCATCATCCCGGTGATGCTCGGCGATGCACGCATCGCTTCGGAGATGGCCGAGCGCCTGCTGGCCGAAGGGATCTACGTGATCGCGTTCTCGTTCCCCGTGGTTCCGCAAGACAAGGCCCGCATCCGCACCCAGATGTCGGCTGCGCACACCGACGCCGACATCGATCAGGCGATCGACGCGTTCAGCCGCGTCGGTCGGGCGATGGGGCTGATCTCGTGAAGGCACTGGTCAAGGCCCGACGCGAACCCGGCCTGTGGCTGGAAGACGTGCCGAAGCCGACGCCCGGCGATCGCGACGTGTTGATCCGCGTGCGCAAGACCTCGATCTGCGGCACCGACCTGCACATCCACCACTGGGATGCGTGGGCCCAGGCGACGATCCCGGTGCCGATGGTGGTCGGGCACGAGTTCATGGGCGAGATCGAACAACTCGGTAGCGACGTGGTCGGGCTCGAGGTCGGCCAACGCGTCGCCGGCGAAGGTCACGTCACGTGTGGTCACTGCCGCAACTGCAAGGGCGGCCGCCGCGAGTTCTGCCACAACCACACCGGTGTCGGGGTCACCCGCCCCGGCGCCTTCGCCGAGTACGTCGTGATCCCCTCCGAGAACGTGTTCGTCGTGCCGGCGCACATCAGCGACAACGTGGCTGCCGTGCTCGATCCGTTGGGCAACGCCACGCACACATCGCTGCGCTTCGACGTCGTCGGCGAAGACGTGCTGATCACCGGCGCCGGCCCGATCGGCATCCTGGCCACTGCGATCGTGCGCCACATCGGCGCGCGCAACGTGGTGGTCACCGACATCAACGCATTCCGCCTCGACATGGCGGCCAAGCAGGGCGCCAGCCGCGTCGTCGACGTACGTACCGAGCAACTGGCGCCGGTGATGGCCGAGCTCGGTATGACCGAGGGGTTCGACGTCGGCCTGGAGATGTCGGGCGCCGAGGCCGC
>JANPOJ010000029.1:0-3880 GCA_031427935.1 Ilumatobacteraceae bacterium
TTGCCGACGGCCAGAAGGCGGCGTTCCGCTCGCTGACAACGCCCGTCGGTGTCCGGCGACGATGGCACTTCTCGGTGATCGCAACTGGTGGCTGCCGAAGGCGCTCGATCGCGTGCTGCCACACGTCCACGTCGAAGGCAACCACACCCTGTTGGAGACCGAGCCCGAGGCCGACCCCATCCTCGTCTGAGCACCGATCCTGTGGAGTTCTTCGCGCCCACCTGGGGCACCTCGAAACACTCCACCAGGGTCGCTCCACGCACCCTTCTATCGACCACATCCTGGTCTGACCCGGGCGACAGTTTGCGTCGACGGGTTTCTCCCGGCAGTCTTGTTCGGATATGGATTGGCCCACCTGGGATCAGGCTGCCGTGGTGGCGGTCCTCTGCGGGTTGACCGCGGTCGTCTTGCGACGGCAGCGCCCGACGCGGTGGCGCGAGGCAATCATGCTGGCGGCGCAGGAGCTGGCGCTGCTGGCATCGCTGTACTCGGTGTGGCGCCTCGCACGAGTGCTGCCGCTGGCCCACGACGACGGGGCGATCGACCGTGCTCGACAGATCGTCCGGCTGCAAGATGCGCTCCACATGCCGACGGAGTTGTCGTTGCAGCATCTCGTGTTGCGCCACGACTGGTTGGCCCGGTTCTCCAACTACTACTACGCGATCGTGCACGTGCCTGCTCTGATCGCCTTCATGGTGTGGCTCTTCGTCCGCGACCGCGAGCGGTACCCGCGTTGGCGCAACGCGCTGGCGATCATGACGGGGTTCTGCGTGATCATCCGGTTCATCCGGGTGGCGCCCCCACGGTTCCTGCCGGACCTCGGCTACATCGACCTGGCAACGCACTACGGCCTGTCGCTGTACGGGCCCGTCGGCACCGGCGTGTCGGATCAGTTCGCGGCCATGCCTTCGATCCACGTGGGTTGGGCGGCGCTGGTGTCGTTCGGCATCGTCGCCGTCAGCACCAGCCGGTGGCGGTGGCTGTTCCTGCTGCACCTCGTGCTGACGATGTTGGTCGTGTCGGCCACCGGGAACCACTGGTGGATGGATGGGATCGTCGCGACCGCACTGCTTGGGATCGCACTCGCGCTCGACGGAGGAGTCCGTCGCCTGGTTCGTTCGAGGCGGATGAACTTCCCCGACGCTCCGACCAACCCGGATCCAGAGTCGCCTGATTCGCTGGCTGCACTCCCGGAGACCACGCCGAATCGCCGGTGACCGTTACTTCCCCGATCGAGGGTCGAGTTACGTGCGCGTCAGGTGGAGTCGGGCGTGGGCGACGGCGTCGTCGAGGGTGTCGACGAGGTGCCGTTCGTGGGCGAGATGATCGAGCGTTCCCACTGCGAGGAGGACTCGGCGGTGGCGCGGCCGCACTCCCTTGAGCAAGACGGTGATGCCGCGCGACTCGAGTTCGGCGACGATCTCGCCGAGCGCCTGCGCGCCGGTCGCGTCGAGGACCTGGATCTGTGACAGCCGCAGGATCACGACCTTCACGTCGCTGACCGCAGTGAGCTCCGTCAAGAACCGCTGCGACGCTCCGAAGAACAGCGAGCCATCCAACCGGTAGACGACGATGTGCTCGTGGAGCAGGCGAGCCTCCTCGCCGTCGGTGACCGTCTCGTCGAGCGGCAGCTGTTCGATCTCGGCTCCGCTGCTTCGGGCGACGTGGCGCAGGGCCAACACCGCCGCGACTGCGACGCCGATCTCGACGGCGACGATGAGATCGAATGCGATCGTGGCCGCTGCGGTGAGCACCAAGACCAATGCGTCGGAGCGGGTCGAGCGCAGCACTGCACGCACGTTGTGGATCTCCACCATTCGCCGGGCAGTCATCATCAGCACGCCTGCCAGCGCGGCAAGGGGAATGTGTGACACGAGCGGGCCGCCGAAGAACACGACCAGTACCAGAACGATCGCGTGTGTGATGGAGGCAATCCGCGTTCGCGCCCCGGCGCGCACGTTGACAGCGGTTCGGGCGATCGCGCCGGTGGCGGGCATTCCCCCGAACAAGGGCGACACGAGGTTGGCGAGCCCCTGACCGAACAGCTCGCGGTCGGGGTCGTGGCGACCAGCGTCGCTCATCCCGTCGGCGACCCGCGCCGACAACAGGCTCTCGATTGCTGCGAGCAACGCCACGGCGATCCCTGCGGACAGCAAGTCCTTGGTCTGCCCGAACGATGTGTCGGGCAACGACGGCATCGGCAGCGACGAGGGGAGTGAACCGATCCGGGCGATGTCCAGCGATGTCACCTGCGCAACGATCGTGGCGACCAGCACTGCGATCAGTGACGAGGGCAGCGATCGACGAATGCGCGGGAGCCCGATCATGATCGCAGCGACAAGCACGACGATGCCGATGGCCTGCAGGCTGCCGCTGTCGAACGACTTCACGACAGCCCTCGCGGCCACCGCTGCGGTGTTCTCGCCATGCGGCTTGGCGACTCCGAGGGCGGGCGGCACCTGCTGGAGGAAGATGATCACGGCGATGCCGACGGTGAAGCCCTCGACCACGGGCCACGGGATGAAGGCGATGTACCGACCGAGACGAGCGATCGCGGCAATGACGAGAAAGATGCCGGCGAGCATCGAGACGACGAACACTGCCTGGGGGCCATAGCGGGCGACGATCGGGACCAGGACGACCGTCATCGCTCCCGTCGGGCCGGAGACCTGCACGTTCGAGCCGCCGAACACCGCGGCAATCAGCCCGGCGACGATTGCCGTGATCAAGCCGGCCGTCGCGCCGAGGCCGGTCGTGATCCCGAAGGCCAGAGCAAGCGGAACCGCAACCACGCCGACCGTGAGGCCGGCGATCACGTCGCCCTTCCACGTTGTTCGCAAGCCGGCATAGTCATGTGCCCGCGGCGCCAGATCGCGCAGTGGTGAGAACGAGAGCTTCGTCGCCGGCTTGTCGGTGAGTGTCGAGGTCAGCTGACCGTCATCGGTGTCCATTACCCACCCTGGTGGAGGTCGGCGAGCAACTCCTGGCTCACGCTGAGGCTGTTGATGAGGAATGACCGGGCAGCCGCGAGCAACTCGACGATCGCCGGATCGGCGATCGAGTAGGTGACCGAGGAGCCCGAACGGGCGGCGTTGACCACTCGGGCACGTCGGAGGACGGCGAGCTGCTGCGAGAGGTGCGATGACTCCAGCCCGACCGCCGGAATGAGCTCGGCAACGGTGCGATCGCCGTCGCGCAGGACCTCGAGGATGCGCACCCTCCCTGCATGGGCGAGCGCCTTGAACAGTTCGGCCTTGATCTCTGACAGTGGCTGGTTCGCAGCATCGCCGGTGGTGCCGTGGTGGGCCGCATGTTTCATCAATTGACAAACTTATCATATTAATGAAGAGGTTGCCTAACTTCTCGCCGGTTCCGTCCGTTCGATGCTTGCGTTCTCAGGGGCTGGTGAGATCGCGCCGACAGGAGACATCGCCGAACCAGGCGACTGAACCGCCCTGCAGTCCGAAGTGGAGGGCCACCGGTGGGGTGACCTCGACCGCGTCGCCGAGGTCGACGGCGTTGTGGTAGGCCGCAAGCAATGCGCGACGAGTTGAACCAACCGTGATGCCGCGGGGTGCCACCATCTGCGTGAAGCCGATCGTCGGTCCGCCGGCGTATCGCCAGGTGGTCAACTTCGCGGCGCCCGCTGTCGGCCCCTCGAACAGCAGATTCAGTCCGGCGGCCTCGATCAACCAGCGCTCTCCGCCACCGCCCAGACATGGGCGCATCGTCGTCGCCTCGCTCGGCTGATCGCCCTGCTCGACGACCGGCGTCACGCCGAGCGTGCGAAGTGCATCCGCGAGTGACGAACCCAGCCCGATCCCGAGAAACCTTCCCTGCACGACCTGCAGCGGCACGGAGAGGTCGGCGGTGATCGACG
>JANPOJ010000030.1:0-11776 GCA_031427935.1 Ilumatobacteraceae bacterium
AGATGATCGGCACGACGCCGCTCTGGTTGACCTTCAACGGGATGTAGGTGTTCTGACCGCCGTACATCCGGCGACCGACGACTCGCTTGGCGAACTGCACCGGGATGCGCCGCTGGGCCAACTCGACACGCACGACAGCCACGACGATCAGCAGACTGACGACCACCAGCAGAGCGAAGGCAATCCACTTCTGCTCCTGGAGGATCGCGTAGTACCCGAACGGCAGGCGGCTGACGACCGACGCGAAGATGACCATGCTCATGCCGTTGCCGATGCCGCGTTGGCTGATGAGCTCGCCGATCCACATCAGCACCGCGGTGCCCGCCACCAGCGTGAGGATGACGAGATAGCCGCGAGGCCACATGCCGTCGGGCAACAGCTTGACGTTCTTCGGCAATCGCTGGGCAGCACCGAAGAAGGCGTTGCCATTGCCGTTGCCGAAGATGAACGTCAGCGCGGTGGCCTGCCTGGTCGAGATGCCGATGGCGAGATAGCGGGTGTACTGCGTGATCTTGCGCTGGCCCACAGCACCCTCTTGCTGCAGCTTCTCGAGCTTGGGGATGACGACACCGAGCACCTGCATGATGATGCTGGCCGTGATGTACGGCATGATCCCGAGCGCGAAGATGGAGAAGCTGCCGAACGCTCCGCCGGAGAACAGGTCGAGGAAGCCGAGCGCACCCTGCGACTCGACGCCCTTCTTGAACTGCTTGACCGCATCGGGATCGATGCCCGGTACACGGATGGCGACGCCGAGTCGATACAGGGCGATCATCACCATGACGAACAGAATCTTGTTCCGCAGATCGGTGACCTTGAAGACGTTCTTCAGGTTCGACAGCACAGCGACTCCCTTGTCGGCTCGGCGGGTAGTTGTGAGATCAGCGGTTGGTGAATTGGTTGCCCTTGACCGGAGGGCGACCCTGCTTGAACGGGAGCGGCAACAGCGTGACGCTACCGCCCGCCGCCTTGATGGCAGCCTCAGCCGCCTTCGAAGCGCCGTGTGCGGTGACGTCGACTTTCGTGGTGATCTCGCCACGTGCGAGGACCTTCACGAAGTCGCCTTTGCGCACGAGGCCCTTGGCAACCAGCACGTCGGGATCGACGGTCGATTCGCCGCAAGCGGCGAGCTGATCGAGGTTGACCGGGCTGTACTCGACCCGGAACGGGTTGTTGAAACCCTTCAACTTCGGGACGCGTTGCTTCAGCGGCATCTGACCGCCTTCGAAGCCTCGGGCGACCTTGCCACGACCACGCGACTGCTGGCCCTTGGTACCGCGACCGGCGGTCTTGCCGCCCTTGCCGCCAATACCGCGACCCACGCGCATCTTGGCCTTGTTGGACCCCGGGGAGGGGGCAAGTTCGTCGACGCGCATGTCAGTTCTCCGTCACAGTGATGAGGTGACCGACCCGGGCGATCATGCCGCGGATCTCCTTGCGATCCGGCAGCGTGTTGGTGTCGCCGATCTTGCGAAGGCCGAGTGCACGCATCGTGCCGCGGGTCTTGGGCTTGTTGGCGATCGTCGAGCGGATCTGCTTGACGGTGATCATCTTCTCGCCTGTTGTGTCGCTCTTTGTCTGCGGCATCAGTGTGAATCTCCTGCTGCGATCTGCTTCTTGCGATCGTTGTAGGCGTTGAGCATGCCCTTCGGCACGAAGTCCTCGGCGGCCAAACCACGACGGCGGGCAACTTCTTCCGGGCGCTGCAGCGACTGCAAGCCATTGATCGTTGCCCTGGCAACGTTGATGGCGTTCGACGAACCGAGCGACTTGCACAGCACATCGTGCACGCCTGCTTCTTCGAGGATGATGCGGGCTGCGCCACCGGCGATGACGCCGGTACCGGCTGCTGCCGGCTTCATCATGACCCGACCTGCGCCGGTGACGCCGATGATCGGGTGGGTGATGGTGCTGCCGGCCAGCGGCACGTCGAAGAGGTTCTTCTTGGCCTCCTCGGTGCCCTTCTGGATCGCCAGCGGCACCTCTTTGGCCTTGCCGTACCCGAGACCGACGCGGCCATTGCCGTCGCCGACCACGACCAGCGCGGTGAACGAGAAGCGACGGCCGCCCTTGACGACCTTGGCGACGCGGTTGATGTGGATGACGCGCGATTCGCGCAGTCCACCGGAATCGACCGAGTTGTGGCTCGACGGGTTGTTGGCGTAATTCGTTGGCCCGGCCATCAGAACTCCAAACCTGCTTCGCGTGCGGCAGCGGCAACCGCTGCGACACGGCCGTGGTAGAGGAACCCACCACGGTCGAACACCA
The DNA here is from genome assembly GCA_031427935.1 of Ilumatobacteraceae bacterium. Taxonomy (GTDB): domain Bacteria; phylum Actinomycetota; class Acidimicrobiia; order Acidimicrobiales; family Ilumatobacteraceae; genus JAENVT01. The sequence continues at coordinate 2,269 of JANPOJ010000030.1, forward strand.
CTTTGTCGACGCCTGCAGCCTTGGCCCGCTCGGCCAGCAACTGCCCGAGCCGAGTGGCCGCGGCGACTGTTGCGCCGCTGCCCTCTGCACGCATCGCAGCCTCGGCCGTCGAGGCGGATGCCACGGTGCGGCCGGCCTCGTCGTCGATCAACTGCAACGAGAGGTGCTTGTTGGAACGGAACACGGCGAGGCGCGGACGGGCCGCGGTGCCATGGATCTTCTTGCGTACCCGCCGGTGGCGGATGATTCGGCCTTGCCGGCGCTTTTCTGCAGTCTTGCTCATCGCTCGCTCACTTCTTACCGGTCTTGCCGGCCTTGCGGAGGACCTTCTCACCGAGGTAGCGCACGCCCTTGCCCTTGTAGGGCTCTGGCTTGCGGATCGAGCGGATGTTGGCGGCGACTTGGCCGACGACTTCCTTGTCGATGCCCCGGATGATCACTCGGGTCTGTACTGGCACCTCGAAGGTGATGCCTTCGGGTGCGTCGACGATCACCGGATGGCTGAAGCCCAGCGCCATACGCAGCTTGTTCGGCGCGACGGCCTCGGCGCGGTAGCCGACGCCGATGATCTCGAGTTCTTTGCTGAAGCCGTCGGTGACACCGACGACCATGTTGTTGACCAGCGTGCGGGTGAGGCCGTGCAACGACCGGCTCTCGCGCAGGTCGTCGGGACGCTCGACCACGATCATCTCGCTGTCGCGGCGAACCGTGATGATGCCCGGCAAAGTTCGGGTGAGGGTGCCTTTCGGTCCCTGCACCGTGACGGTGTTGCCCTCGTCGCCGACGATGGTGACATCGACGCCGCCGGGAACTGTGATGGGGGATTTACCGATACGAGACATGGGTTCTCCGATTCACCACACGTAGCAGAGGACTTCGCCGCCGACTTTGCGCTTGCGCGCTTCGCGGTCGGTCATCAGCCCCTGGCTGGTGGACAGGACAGCCACACCCAGACCGCCGAGGACGCGCGGTACGGCGTCGCCCTTGCGGTAGACCCGAAGGCCCGGTGTGGAGATGCGGCGAAGGCCGGAGATCGTGCGGTGACGCTCCGCCGAGTACTTCATCGAGATCGTCAACACGTCGCCGGGACCGGTGGTCGATGGCGCTGTGCTGAAGCCGTGGATGTAGCCCTCTTTGTGGAGGATGGTCGCCAGAGCGATCTTCTGCTTGGACGATGGCATGCGAACTTCATCGTGCATTGCCGTGTTGGCGTTGCGGATGCGGGTCAACATGTCTGCGATGGGGTCAGTCATCATGATGCGTTCCTCACCAACTCGCCTTGGTCATGCCGGGGATCTCGCCGGCGTGAGCCATGCTGCGAAGGCAGACACGGCACAACCCAAACTTGCGGTACACCGAACGCGCCCGGCCGCACTTGCGGCAGCGGTTGTAGCCACGCACCTTGTACTTCGGCTTGGCATTCGCTTTGTTGATCAATGACTTCTTTGCCACTTCGATGCCCTTCCGTTACTTCTTCTTGCCGCGGAACGCTGGTCCGCGGCGCTTGATCTTCTCGGGTTGCGATACGTCCGCTTCGCGCTTGAACGGGAAGCCGAACGCATCGAGTAGCGCCTTGCCCTGCTCGTTGGTCACGGCGGTGGTGACGATCGTGATGTCCATGCCCCGGGGGGCATCGATCTTGTCGTAGTCGATCTCTGGGAACACGATCTGCTCGGCGAGGCCGAACGTGTAGTTGCCACGACCGTCCCAGCTGTTGGCAGGAAGGCCTCGGAAGTCGCGGATACGAGGGATGGCCACGCTGACCAACCGATCGAAGAACTCCCACATGCGGTCGCCGCGCAACGTGACCTTGCAGCCGATCGACTGCCCTTCACGAAGCTTGAACCCGGCGATCGAGTCACGAGACTTGGTGACCACCGGCTTCTGGCCGCTGATCCGTGTGAGGTCCTTGACCGCGCCTTCGAGCAGCGACGGCTGCTGTGTTGCCCGACCGACGCCCATGTTGATGACGATCTTTTCCATCTTCGGCACCTGCATCACGTTGGCCAGGCCGAGGTCGCTCTTCAGCGTGCCCTTGACCTCGTCGTGGTACTTCTGCTTCAGGCGCGGAGGGGTGGTCGTTGCTGCTTCTGTTGCCGTGCTCATCCGATCACCTCGCCGGTGCGCTTGGCGACGCGAACCTTGGTTCCGTCGGCCTGGATCTTGTAGCCCACGCGAGTGGGCTTGCCCTTGTGCACCAGCATCACGTTGCTGGCATGGACCGGCATGTCGCGGTCGATGATCCCACCCTGCTGGGTGGTCTTGCGAGCCTTGGAGTGCTTCTTGGCCGTGTTGATGCCGTTGACGAGCACCTTGTTGTCGGCAGGGAAGACGTGAACGATCTCGCCCTCTTGGCCCTTGTCCTTGCCTGCGATCACCTTGACGGTGTCACCCTTTTTCAACTTCATGGTTACAGCACCTCCGGTGCCAGGGAAACGATGCGCATGAACTTCTTGTCGCGCAGCTCGCGCCCGACGGGCCCGAAGATGCGCGTTCCACGCGGGGTGAGATCGTCTTTGATGATCACTGCAGCGTTCTCATCGAAGCGGATGTAGCTGCCGTCTGGACGACGCTTTTCTTTCTTGGTGCGAACGACGACGCACTTGACGACATCGCCCTTCTTCACGCCGGCGCCAGGAATGGCGTCTTTGACCGTGGCAACGAAGATGTCGCCGATCGAGGCGTAGCGGCGGCGCGTGCCACCCAACACCTTGATGCACAGCACCTCTTTGGCGCCGCTGTTGTCTGCCACGCGAAGGCGGCTCTCCTGCTGGATCACTGTGCCACCTCTAACTTCTCGCTCCGCTCGATCACTTGGCCCTCTCCAGCACTTCGACGACGCGCCAGCGCTTGTTCTTGCTCAACGGGCGTGTCTCCATGACGCGGACCTTGTCGCCGGTGTGGGCGTCGTTGGTCTCGTCGTGGGCGTAGAGGCGCTTGGTGCGCATCATGAACTTGCCGTACTTGGCATGACGAACGCGCTCGATGACGGCGACGACGGCGGTCTTGTCCATCTTGTCGCTGACGACTAGACCCTCGCGGGTCTTGCGGTTCTTGCGGGTCTCGGCATCGCTGGCGACCTTGACGGCCGCCGTCTTGGCCGAGGCCTTCGGTGCAGCGGCCGTTGCGACCGCTACGGGTGCAGCCGTCTCGTCGACTGTTGCTTCAGTGGCTGTTTCTTCTTGTGGCATGTCTTAGTTCCCAGCCTCGGCGAGAGCGATCTCACGCTGACGGATGTAGGTGTTGATGCGGCCGATCTGACGGCGGACCGTGCGGCTCTCGGCGTTGTTGTCGAGCTGACCGGTGGCGTTGCGGAAGCGCAGGTTCAGCGCCTCCTGCTTCGTGGCGCGGAGCTCGTCGACAAGGGCTCCGAGGTCGAGCTCTTTCAATTCGACGTTGGTCTTGGCCATCAGTAGACCTCCTCGCGAGTGATGATGCGGGCCTTGATCGGCAGCTTCTGAATGGCCTTGGCCATAGCCGATCGGGCGATCTCTTCGTTGGGGTACGACAGCTCGAACAGCACGCGGCCCGGGCGTACGACGGCAACCCAGAACTCGGGGTTGCCCTTGCCCGAACCCATGCGGGTCTCGGCCGGCTTCTTCGTGACGGGCTTGTCGGGGAAGATGTTGATCCACACCTTGCCGCCACGCTTGATGGCGCGGGTCATGGCGATACGGGCGGCTTCGATCTGGCGGGCGCTGAGCCAACCCGGCTCGAGCGCCTGAATGCCGTATTCACCGAAGGCCAGGTGGGCGCCTCCCTTGGTGAGACCGGTCATGCGACCACGGTGGTGCTTGCGGTGTGCGACTTTACGAGGCATCAACATGTTGAATCAGTCCTCCCCACGGAAATGCGGGGCTTCCGAGCCGCCGTGAGTACGGCGAGCGATCTCTTCTTCTTCGTCGAGCAGCTTCTCCAACTCCGGATCGGCTTCCTTGATCAACGGTGCGGCCTCGACATCGCCCTCGGCTGGACGGCGCCCTGCCGACGACACGACACGACGCGGCTGACCGGCACCTGACGGATCGCCGGCGGCCATGGCGGCCTCACGGGTGATCTTGTCGTCGTTGATGCTCTTGTAGGGCACGATGTCACCCTTGTAGATCCACACCTTCACGCCAACGCGGCCACTGGAGGTGCGGGCCTCGCGAACACCGAAGTCGATGTCGGCACGCAGCGTGTGCAGCGGGACGCGACCTTCGCGGTACCACTCGGTACGGCTCATCTCAGCGCCACCGAGGCGGCCCGAGCACTGCACGCGGATGCCGAGTGCGCCGGCCTTCTGAGCGTTCTGGACAGCACGCTTCATGGCACGGCGGAAGGCGATGCGGTTGACCAGTTGGTCGGCTACGCCCTGTGCGATCAAGGCCGCGTCGAGCTCGGGGCTCTTGATCTCGACGATGTTGAGCTGCACCTTGGGGTTGCCGGTGATCTCGGTCAGCAAGGCTCGCAGCTCATCGGCCTGGGCGCCACGACGACCGATCACAATGCCCGGACGGGCGGTGTGGATGTCGACGCGAACCTTGTCGCGCGTGCGTTCGATCTCGATGCGGCTGACTGCTGCGCTTTCCAGCTTGGTCATCAACGCCTTGCGGATCTTCCAATCCTCGGTGAGATATTCCTTGTAGTCGCGCTCGGAGAACCAACGGCTCTTCCAGTCGGTCGTGATGCCGAGTCGGAACCCGTAGGGATTGATCTTCTGGCCCATCAGTTGGCTCCCTCGTCGTCCGCTGCATCTGCCGCGGGCTCGTCGCTGGCTTCGTCTTGTCGTTGGCTCGGGGGCAGTTGGTAGCCCGCTGCTTCGGCGTTCTCGGCGGTGTCGAACCAGACCTCGGCGACCGTGCGGTCGTAGAAGGGCGTGCCCGGCAGGTGGTACAGCATCGAGTCGGCGTTGCCCTTGATCTCGTAACCGTCTGGCTGGCCGTCGTCGTCGAGCGGGCCATGAGCGCCGGTCGGCAGGTCGCCGGTGAAGGCCGCGGCATCGACCAGGGCGTGACCCTCGTGATCGTGGTCGTGCTCTTGGAGATCCTGGGCGTCACCGACTGTGCCACCTCGTGCCTCGGCGGCACGCTGGCGGCTGCGCTCCACGCGGGCCCGACGGCTGGCGGTGGTTCCACCAGCGGCAGGACGGCGGCGACCGGCCGCGGTGCGCTTGGCCTCGCGAGCCTGGACGACCTCGAGGCGAGCGTCGTCGAGCCGGGCGAGCACGATCGTGATGTGGCACGTGCGCTTGTTGATGCGGTTGCCACGGCCGCGGGCGCGGGGCGTGAACCGCTTGAGCGTCGGGCCTTCATCGGCGAAGCAGGCCTTGACGAACAACTCGTCGGGATCCTGCTCGTCGTTGTGCTGGGCGTTGGCGACGGCACTGGCCAGCACCTTGCGGATGTCGTTCGACACCTCACGGTCACTGAACTGCAGCACCTCGTCGGCGCGCTTCACGGGAAGGCCGCGGATCAGGTTCAGCACGACGCGGGCCTTGTAGGCCGACACGCGGAGGTACAGAGCACTGGCCTTGGTGCCGCTCTTGTCTCCGGCCACCATGGTGGCCTCGTTCAACTTGGGACCGGTCATCAGCGGCGACCCTTCGTGTTCTTCTCTTGGCCGGCGTGATAGCGGAAGGTTCGCGTCGGGCTGAACTCGCCCAACTTGTGACCGACCATCGATTCAGTGACGTACACCGGCACATGCTTGCGACCGTCGTGGACCGCGATGGTGTGGCCGACCATGTCGGGGATGATCGTGCTGCGGCGGCTCCAGGTCTTGATGACCTTGCGCTCGCCGGCAGTGTTCTGTGCGTCGACCTTCTTCAACAGATGGTCGTCGACGAACGGGCCCTTCTTCAGGCTGCGTGACATTACGAATTACCCTTCATGACTAGCGGCGTCCCTTCGACGTGCGGCGACGACGCACGATCAGCTGCTGTGACGGCTTGTTGACATTGCGGGTGCGCACACCCTCTGGCTTGCCCCATGGCGACACTGGCGGACGACCACCGGACGTACGGCCCTCGCCACCACCCAAAGGGTGATCGACGGGGTTCATGGCGACGCCGCGAGTCTGCGGACGAACACCCTTCCAGCGGTTACGGCCGGCCTTGCCGATGGTGATCAGCTCGTGCTCGCTGTTGCCGACTTCGCCCACCGTTGCACGGCAGTCGATCAGCACCCGGCGCATCTCGGTCGAGGGAAGTCGCAGCGTGGCGAACTCGCCTTCCTTGGCGACCAACTGCACGGCAACCCCTGCGGAACGGGCCATCTTGCCGCCGCCACCGGGGCGCAGCTCGACGTTGTGCACCGTGGTACCAACGGGGATGTAGCGAAGCGGCAACGCATTGCCGGGCTTGATGTCGGCGCCCTGGCCACTGCTGACGTGATCGCCAACGGTGAGGCCCTTCGGAGCGAGGATGTATGCCTTCTCACCGTCTGCGTAGTGCAGCAGGGCGATTCGGCAAGTGCGGTTGGGGTCGTACTCGATGGCTGCGACCTTGGCGGTCACACCATCTTTGATGCGACTGAAGTCGACCATGCGGTAGGCGCGCTTGTGGCCGCCACCACGGTGACGTGAGGTCTTGCGGCCATAGACATTTCGGCCGCCACTCTTGCTCAGCGACGACAGCAGTGCCTTCTCCGGCGAGACCTTGGTGACCTCAGCGAAGTCGGACACCTTCTGGAAGCGCCGGCCGGGACTGGTTGGTTTGCGTGTACGAATAGCCATGGTTCAGCTCAACTCTCGAACAGCGGGATTTCGTTGCCCGCGGCCAGCTTGACGAGTGCCCGCTTGGTGTCGGGCTTGGAACCGGAACGGTTGCTGCGACGCCCGCGCGTCACCTTGCCCTTCCGGTTGAGGGTGTTGACCTGCACAACGTCGACGCCCCATATGGCCTTGACGGCATCGGAGATCTCCGGCTTGCTGGCGCTCGGGTGAACGATGAACGTGTACACGCCCTGCTCGATGAGCCCATAGCTCTTTTCGGACACGACGGGTGCCAGGATGATGTCGCGGGGGTCTTTCATGACTCGTCTTCCTTCTCACGCTGGCTGGGGGGAAGCTCGAAGCCAGCGGCCTCGGCATCTTCGGTCGTGGCGAACCACAGTTCGGCCACCGTGCGGTTGTAGAAGGCCGAACCGGGCACGTGGTAGAGCTTCGACGAGGCGTTGCCCTTGATCTCGTACCCCAGCGGCATTTCGCCGTCCACGGTCGCCGCAACGGCGCCCTTCGGAATCACGTTGTCATCGGCGGCAGCGATCTTGGCCGGGGCCTCGACTTCCGTCGGAGCCTCAGCCTTGGCCTCTTGCTTCGGAGCCTCAGCCTTCTTGACAGCCGACTTCTTGGCCGCTGGTGCCCCGATGACTTCGCCGCCGCCGGGCAGGGTGGAGTGGGAGAAGATCACGTAGTCGCTGCACAACACGTCGTAGGCGTTGAGCTCGCGGCTCTCGATCAACTGCACTTCGGGCAGGTTGAGAAAGCTCTTGATCGTGTTGGTGTCGTCGATGTCGACCACGACCAATGCCTTGCCTTCGACACCGAGAGCGCCGAGCAACTTCTTGGCGTCCTTGGTCTTCGGCGTCTCGAAGCCCCACGAATCGACGACGACGATCTTGCCGTCGGCTGCACGGTCGCTCAATGCCGAGCGCAGAGCAGCCTTGATCATCTTCTTGGGGGTCTTCTGGTCGTACTTGCGGGGCTTCGGGCCATGGGCCACGCCACCACCGCTCATGTGCGGCGAGCGGCTGGAGCCCTGGCGGGCGTTGCCGGTGCCCTTCTGCTTGAACGGCTTCTTGCCGCCGCCACGTACTTCGGCACGAGTCTTGGTGCTCTGGGTACCGCTGCGGCGTGCGGCCAATTGAGCGGTGATGACCTGGTGCATCAGCGGCACGTTGGGCTGCACACCGAACATCGCTTCGTCGAGGTCGAGGTTGCCTGCATCCTTGCCGGCGGAGTTCTTGACGGTGATCGATGTCATCTCGGTCACTTGCCCTTCACTGCATTACGGACGATGACGACGCCGCCGTTGGGACCCGGCACCGAGCCCTTGACCAGCAGAAGGTTTCGCTCGGTGTCGGCTTGCACGACCTCGAGGTTGAGCGTGGTGACCTGCTCGTGACCCATGTGACCGGCCATCTTCAGGCCCTTGAACACGCGGCCGGGGTAGCTGGCCGAGCCGATCGAGCCCGGTGCACGGTGGTGCTTGTGGTTACCGTGGCTGGCGCCTTGGCCCTTGAAGTTGTGTCGCTTCATGCCGCCGGCAAACCCCTTACCACGGCTGACAGCGGTCACATCGACGCGCTCGCCTTGGATGAGGGTGTCGACCTTGATCTCCTGGCCGACTTCGAAGCCGTCGACCGAGTCGAGACGCAGTTCGACGACGCGACGGCCGGGCTGCACACCCGCCTTGGCGAAGTGTCCGGCCTGGGGCTTGGTGAGCTTCTTCGCATCCTTGTGGCCGAAGGTCACCTGGAGCGCCGAATAGCCGTCGCGCTCGGTGGTCTTTACCTGGACGATGCGGGCCGGCTCGACGCGGAGCACGGTGACGGGCACGACCTTGTCGTTCACCCACACCTGGCTCATGGCGATTTTCTCGCCAACGATCGCTTTCAGTGCCATATCGGCAGCCTTTTCGGGTCAGACCCGGTCGCCCGGGCATTGGTCGTAGCACGCAAATGCTCCGCAGGCCCAACGGCCGGCGGAGCACCGGATTCAGTTCTTGCTGTGAGGTCCCCCCGTCCACTACTTCTGGGGGCGCACACAGACTTCAGTTGGAGGCACGCCGGGTGGCGTACACGAGGATCTGACTCTATCGGTCCTGGGTGCGCCTGCCAACTCCGAGTTCCTGCACAACAGTCCGCGGCTGCAAACCGACTACGTTCGGGTCTCGATATGTCCTGGCTGAAGCGATTCCTCATCGGCAACCCGATTTCGTCGGAAGATGAGGCGCATCAGCGCCTGCGCAAACTGGTCGCGCTGCCGGTCTTTGCCAGCGACGCGATCTCGTCGACCGCCTACGCCACCGACGAGATCCTGGTCGTCTTGCTGCTGCAGGCCGGCGTCGGTGCCGCCGCGTTCAAGCCGCTGATCCCCATCGCCATCGTCGTCTGCGTGTTGCTGGTGATCGTGGTGATGAGCTACCGCCAGACGATCCACGCCTATCCGTCCGGCGGCGGTGCATACATCGTCAGTCGCGAGAACCTCGGTGGCATTCCCTCGTTGATCGCCGGTTCGTCGCTGCTCGTCGACTACATCCTCACGGTCGCCGTCAGCGTGGCGGGTGGGGTGCTGGCCATCCGCACCGCGACCGGCTTCGACAGCAAGTGGACGGTTCCGGTCTGCCTGGCCTGCGTGCTGCTGATGACGGTGGTCAACCTCCGCGGCGTCAAAGAGAGCGGAGCAGCCTTTGCGGGGCCGACGTACTTCTACATCATCATGTTGCTCATCTTGCTGGTCACCGGCTTCTATCGAGTGTTCGTCGAGCACATTGGGCCGATACCGGAAAAGCTGCTCTCACAAGACG
>JANPOJ010000031.1:0-1561 GCA_031427935.1 Ilumatobacteraceae bacterium
CCGACGAGTTCCACCGCTTCGCACGCGTCCGAACGGCACCGACATCGGATCCTCAGCCGGGTTGATCTCGGCCCGTCGGTACGTCGCCACAGAGAATATTCGGCTCTCCTGACTCTTGTGTGGGTGGGGTGATGGCGGGGAGCGTTGTGGCTGGCGGGTGAGCGCGGTTTTGGGAGGGTCCGCGTGACGCGCACGGGCTGCGACCAGAGTTCGAGGTGTTCTACGCCATCGAACCTGGAGGTCACCTGCCCGTGCGCGTCACGACTGTATTCAAGCGCTTGTTGCGCCTCGACGACGTCAGTGTCGTCGATGTCGAGTGGTTGGCCCAGCTGATCGTGGTCACGGTCGAGTTGCGCCGCCGCCGGCTGATCTGCCCGCACTGTGGCCACAAGACCTCGGCCCGCTACGACAGCAGGGATCGGCCATCGCGATGGCGGCATCTCGATCTCGGTGTCTGGCAGATCGAGATCTGTTGCACGTTGCGCCGCCTTCGTTGCCCGGACCATGGCGTGATCGTCGAGCAGGTCCCGTTCGCCCGGCCCGGCGCGCACCTGACCCGCGACTTCGATGATCTGCTGGCCTGGTTGGCAACGCGGATGGACAAGACCGCGATCGCCCGGTTGTGTCGGGTGTCATGGCGCACTGTCGGGCGAGCCTGCACACGTGTCGTCGCCACCGAGTTGGACCCTGACCGGTTGGACGGCCTGTTCCGCATCGGTGTCGATGAGATCTCGTGGCGCAAACACCACAAGTACCTGACCCTGGTCGTCGATCATGACCGGGCCTGTGTCGTATGGGGCGCCGAGGGCAAAGACGCCAAGACCCTCGACGGGTTCTTCGCCGAACTCGGACCCCAGCGTGCGGCATTGATCGAGGCTGTCTCGATGGACCTCGGCCCGGCGTTCTTGAAGTCCGTGACCACCGTCGGGCACGCCCCCCAAGCGATCGTCTGCGCCGATCCGTTCCATCTCGTCAAACTCGTCGGCGACGCCCTCGACGAGGTCCGCCGCGAACTGTGGCAACAGCTCCGCCGCCTTCCTGACGACCGCTACGCCAAAGCGTTCAAAGGATCCCGCTGGGCGCTGTTGAAAACCCGGCCGACCTCACCGACAACCAAGCCGTGCAGCTCGCCAAGATCAAACGTTCCCGTGGCGGGATCTGGCGGGCCTACGAGATGAAAGAACAGTTCCGGGCGATCTTCGCCGCCGGCATCGAACCAGCCGACGCGATCGAACAACTCGACCGATGGACCACCCGGGCACTGCGCTCCCGCCTCGCCCCGTTCATCAAAGCGGCACGAACCATGCGCGACCGGCGAGGAATCATCATCAACACAATCGAACAACGAATCAGCAACGGCCGCGTCGAAGGCATCAACACCAAGGTCCGATTGATCATCCGCCGCGGCTACGGCTTCCACTCAGCCAAAGCCGCTCTCGCCCTCGTCATGCTCGCCTGCGGACCAATCAACCTCACCCTGCCACACGAACAACCACACCACCAGGCCGCCGCATAACCCACATCGCCGTCAGGAGAGCCCCAAATCTCCGAGGGGAATGTC
>JANPOJ010000032.1:0-1839 GCA_031427935.1 Ilumatobacteraceae bacterium
CCGCCGCGCTCCCACTCTTCCCACGCGGTCTGCAGCTTGTGGAGATCCGGTGGTGGTGGGACGAACGACATGCCTGTCAGGCTACCGATCATCGCCGCGCGGACGGCGCACGACATTGACCCCATTGCCAACCAGCCGGCCGGCGATCCGACCGATCTCGGTGCTGCGCCCGCCCTCGGCGGAGATCGGCGACGCCTTCGTCCGGGTCGCGAAGCTCGAGTTCCACCACACGAACAGATGCACCAGGGCGATGCCGATCATGATCATCCGGGTCGCCGACTCGAGGCTGATCCACGGTTGCACCGCAGCGAGCACCTCGACCGCGATCACCACGACGTCAACCACGCGGTGCACGGCCCGGTTGATGACCCGAAAGGCGCCCAGCGGGCCGATGGTGATCGCCGCGTGCAGCATGATGACGGCGCCGACCACGCTGGGCACCACCGGTGTGGGGCTCTGCAGGCCGGAGGCCACCATCGCCCCGCCGAGGATGTACTCGACCACCTGGTGCATCCAGAACGGACGCTTCGACGTGACAGCCATCGGACGGGAGCCTACCCGTCGGAAAATAACGAACGACCCCGGCGGCGATTGCTCGCAGCACCGAGGCCGTTCGTTGGGGGGTATCAGATGTAACGCGTCAGAGCGTCACATCATTCCCATTCCGGGCATTCCTCCGCCCATGCCGCCGCCACCTGCCGGCATCGCCGACTTCCTCTCGGGCTTGTCGGCCACGAGACATTCGGTGGTCAGCACCAGAGCGGCGATCGACGCAGCGTTCTGCAACGCAGCGCGAGTGACCTTGGCCGGGTCGATGATCCCAGCCTTGACCAGGTCGACCATCTCACCGGTCGCTGCGTTCATGCCCATCGAGCCTTTTGCGGCCTCGACCTGCGGCACGACGACCGCGCCTTCCATGCCGGCATTGTCGGCAATCAGTCGGCACGGGGCGGTCAGCGATTCCCACACGGTTTTTGCACCGGTGGCCTCGTCGCCGGTCAGGCTGTCGACAACAGCGAGAACGGCTTTGCGGGCCCGAACCAGAGCGACGCCGCCGCCGGCGACTACGCCTTCTTCGATGGCTGCACGAGTTGCCGACACCGCGTCTTCGATGCGGTGCTTCTTCTCCTTCAGCTCCACCTCGGTGGCTGCGCCGACCTTGATGACGGCAACGCCGCCGGCCAGCTTGGCGAGACGCTCTTGCAGCTTCTCTTTGTCCCAGTCGCTGTCGGTGTTCTCGATCTCGGCCTTGATCTGATTGATGCGCCCGGCAACGTCGTCGGGAGCACCGTCGCCGTCGACGATCGTGGTGTTGTCCTTGGTGACGATGACGCGCTTGGCCCGGCCGAGCAGGTCGAGCGTGAGGTTCTCGAGCTTGAGCCCGACTTCCTCGCTGATGACCTGGCCACCGGTGAGGACTGCCATGTCTTGCAGCATCGCCTTGCGACGATCGCCGAAGCCAGGAGCCTTGACGGCGGTCGAGTTGAACGTGCCACGGATCTTGTTGACGACCAGCGTGGCCAGGGCCTCGCCCTCGATGTCTTCAGCGATGATCAGCAGCGGACGACCCGTCTTCATCACGGCCTCGAGCACCGGCAACATCGCCTGCACCGTCGAGATCTTGCCGGAGTTCAGCAGGACGTAGGCGTCTTCGAGCACGGCTTCTTGGCGCTCGGCGTCGGTCACGAAGTACGGCGACATGTAGCCCTTGTCGAACTGCATGCCTTCGGTGAACTCGAGCTCGGTGCCGAACGTGTTCGACTCCTCGACCGTGACCACGCCGTCCTTGCCGACCTTGTCGATGGCGTTGGCGATGACTTCGCCGACCGATGCATCTGC
>JANPOJ010000033.1:0-3443 GCA_031427935.1 Ilumatobacteraceae bacterium
ATCGCAACACGTACGCGAGCACTGCATACAAGACCAGCATGACGATGACACCGGTTGTGATTCGGAAGCCACCGAGGTCGATCGCTCGCCCGAGCCACTTCAGTTCCGGCGCCAGTTCCGTGTTGCGCACCGTCCGGCCGGTGGCGTAGAGGAGGGTGAGCGAGGTGAAGATCCCGAGCGAACCGAGTGTGACGATGAACGGAGGCAGCTTGACCCGTGTGATCAGGAATCCGTTGAACGCTCCGGCAAGGCCGCCGACGGCAAGGCCGATGAGGAGTGCGGGAAGACCCGGGACGCCTTGGTCGAATGCCGTCTTGGCCATCACCATCGAGGAGAACACCATGATCGCCCCGCATGACAGGTCGATTCCCGCAGTCAGGATGATCAGCGTCTGACCGATTGCGAGAGTGCCGACCACCGCTGTCTGTTGGGCGATCACCCCGAGATCGGTCGGTGTGGCGAACTTCGAGGAGGCCAGCCTGAAGATGACGACGGTGATCGCCAGCACCACCGCGGGGCTGAGCCACGGGTAGGTGTGCAGAACTCCCTGGATACGTTTGATCGGCGACTGCCGGTCGAGGAACTCCTCCGCCGCGTCGTAGCTGGCGATGGCATCACTCACGAGCCCACCTTTCATCGTTTGTCGGCGAACCGAAGCTCGCCCCCCAGCACAAACTAGAACAGCGGTAGGGCAGCAACAAGAGTGCTGCCCTACCGCTGAGCATCAAAGTTTCGGGTCGCTGACCCGCTGCCTAGGACTCAGCCCCAGGCGTTGGCCAGCCCGTACGCGGGATCCTTGCTGTCGACACCGGCCACAGGATCCTTGGCGATCAAGGTGACACCGGTGTTGAAGAAGTCGAGACCGGGGCTCACGCTCGGCTTCTTACCGCTGTTCACGAAGTCGGCGATTGCCTGAACGCCGAGGTCGGCCATCTTCAGCGGGTACTGCTGGGACGTCGCTGCGATGTGCCCGTCGGCCACCTCCTGCACGCCGGCCTTGCCGCCGTCGACCGAGACGAGGATGAAGTCTGCGGTGGTCTTGCCCGCAGCCGTCAGCGCCGCGTATGCGCCGCTGGCCGTAGGCTCGTTGATCGTGTAGATGACATTGATGTCCTTGTTCTTGGCGAGCAGGTTCTCCATGCCCTTCTGGCCACCCTCTTCGTTGGCGCCAGTGGCTTCGTTGCCGACGATCTCGTAGTCGCCGCCCTTGCCACCTGTGTACTTGCCGGCTTTCGCTTCGTCGCCGTTCTTGATCGGGTCGGCGACGTCGATGCCCATGCCCTCGAGGAAGCCTTGGTCACGGTTGTAGTCGACGGAAACGATCTTGTCGTTGAAGATGTCGAGCAGAGCGATGACGGCTTTCTTGCCGTCGAGCTTGGCAGCCGTGTACTGCCCGATCAGCTTGCCTGCCTCGCGATTGTCGGTGGCGAACGTGATGTCGACAGCGTCGGGCGGGTCGGTGGGAGTATCGAGGGCGATGACGTACAGCCCGGCATCGCGGGCCTTCTTGATCGCATCATTGACGCCGGTCGACATCGGTGTGATCAAGATGCCCTTCTGCTTGGCGGCGATTGCGTTCTCGATTGCGTCGATCTGGCCCTGGTCGTCGCCCTCAGCCTTGCCGGAGGCAATGGTGATGTCGACACCGGCCGCAGTGCCGGCCTTCTTGGCGCCTGCCTGCATTGCGACGAAGAACGCGTTGGTCGAGTCTTTGGTGATCAACGAGACGGCGATCGTGCCGACCGGCGCTGCGGGTGCTGCGGTGCCACCCGGAGCCGTGGTGCCACCCGACGCTGTGGTGCCACCCGACGAAGTTTTCGAGTCGCTGCCGCACGCGGCCAGAGCGAACGAGGCGGCGATACCCAATGCCACGACGGTGCGAATGGAATGACGCTTGAACTTTGTTCTCATATCTCCCCCTCGGAGTGAGCTTGTCAACGTTGTCAGAGTTAATCTCAGTCTGCAGAGCCGTGTCAAGGCTTGATTTGCTTGACAAGTGGTCTTTCAAGGGTGAACGTTGTCACCCATGCCAGAACTGCCGCCTTCGAGCAGTCGACGGCTGTCGCATCCGACGATCCGCGACGTCGCTGCCCTTGCCGGTACCAGCTTGAAAACTGTCTCACGGGTCGTCAACGGAGAGCCAGGTGTCTCCCCGGAGCTCGGTCAGCGGGTGCGCCTGGCGATCGAACGCCTCGACTATCGGCGCAACCTCGCCGCCAGCAACCTTCGCCGGTCGGGCGGTCGAACGCGATCGATCGGTCTGTTGCTGTCCAACGTCATCAACCCGCTCGACGGTGCGATCCAACGCGCGATCGAAGAGGCAGCGCTGGTTCGCGACGTGATCGTCATTGCGTCGAGCATCGACGAGGATGCCGACCGCGAGCGCGAGATCGTCGGCATCTTCACCGCACGTCGCGTAGATGGTCTGATCATCAAGGCGGCCGGTCATGATCAGAGCTATCTGGTGGATCAGCGCCGCATGAGCATGGCCGTGGTCTTCGTCGACCGTCCGCCGGCGTTCCTCGATGCCGACACCGTCGTTGTCGACAACGAGACCGGTACACGCCGAGGCATCGCCCACCTGATTGCTCACGGTCATCGACGGATCGGCTACCTCGGCGCGCTGCACACCATCGTGACTGCAGAGCAGCGCGTCGCCGGATACCGGGCCGCGCTTGGCGCAGCGCACATCGAGGTGGACGAGTCCTTGATCAGAATGGACACGCAGAACAGCGAGCATGCGCACGCGATCGCGCTTGAGCTTCTGCAATCCGCGGACCCGCCGACGGCATTCTTCGCAGCCCAGAACATGATCACGATCGGCGTCGTGCATGCGCTCAGGGAGCTCGAGATGCACCGGAGCGTCGCTGTTGTCGGATTCGACGATGTTCCGCTGTTCGATCTGCTGGAACCTGCCGTCACCGTGTTGGCGCAGGATGCGTGGGCGATCGGACGCCAAGCTGCTACCGCTCTGTTCGATCGACTCGACGGCTCGAGCGCGCCGACTCGTACGCACGTGATCCCCGTTTCGCTCATCCAACGCGGCTCAGGTGAGATTCGCGGGCCCTACTCGGGTTGATCGCCTCGCGTCGCGATCAGGTCCGCCGTTCGCTGTAAGACTGTTGACATGTTGAGTGTCGGAACCGTCGTGATCGGCGTCCACGATCTGCACCGCGCGGTGGCCTTCTGGACGCAGGCCTTGAAGTACGTGCCGAAGCGGGAGGTCCAGCCGGACGACGACTTCATGATCCTTGTCCCCGCAGCTGGCCACGGCACGCACCTAGCACTCGATGTCAGCGAGACAATCCGCACGTTGCGCAGAACAACAGCAACCGACGATCTGCGATCGACAGGCGCACCACCGGACACGCCGGCTACGACGTCAGTCAACGAATCCGCAAACGCGTCGAGGAACCCTTCGGCTGGGTCAAGACCGTCGGGCA
>JANPOJ010000034.1:0-2687 GCA_031427935.1 Ilumatobacteraceae bacterium
GATCCACAACGCAGTCGACATGGACAAGGTTCAACTTGGTCCGGCGGCCGATGTTGTTGTCCTCAGCGTGCACTACCAGATCGCCCAGAAGCTCCACGCCTGCACGGAAGTGCCAGCACAGGGCTCCAACCCGCGTGTCCACGACATCTACGACATCCTGTTGCTCGCCGGCATCGTGGAGAATGCTCGGCTCGCTCAAACCCGGGCCGCGTGCGAGGACACCTTCGCGCACCGTAGCAAGCACGCGTGGCCACCGGCCCTGCCGGTGTGGGACGACTGGGAGCAGATCTGGGACGCGCTTGACGTGCCCGACGACGCCCGCTACTCCTACGCCGAAGCACGGCAACGCTTCGAGCAACTCATCCGACAGATCGCTGAGGCGTAGCCGTCGAGCTCCGAGAGAGATCGGTCGTCGTTCAGCCATGCGTTCATGGAGAGGCCGAGACGTCTACACGACGTTGTCGATCGTAAAGTCGGCTGCGCGGTGCCCAATGGTCATCGTAGATTCTCGCCGTGAGAAGTGAGCCGAACGCACTGACGCCCTCCGAGGCTGCCGTCGAGCGGACCTTGCGCGGCTGGTGTGCCGAACTCGATACAGGCCGCAAGTTCTGGTGGGGTGACTGGAACAGCATCATCCGCGACGTGTTCGTCGCCATGCGCACCGGAGAAGCTGTCGTCTACGACGACGAGGACTGATCAACCGCGCCAGACACGCTCGTTGTCCTTCATCCAGGCGAGCAGCGCTTCCCCCTCGGACGGCATCCGGCCGGAAGCGGTGAGGAGGTCGGCGACGATCTGCGTCGGCGCGGCGAGTGTGATGCCGTCTCTCTTGATTGTCCGCTCATAGGCGACCGGATCGAATGGTTCGGCGATGAGCACATTCGAGCCACTGTCGACTTCGCGAAGATCGAGGGTCCGGACCGCCGTCTCGACGTCGTCGACATAGACCATCCCGAGACGCGCCGGCGCGATCGGGGAGAAGGACTGGGCAGCGAGTGAGCCGGTGAGTGCGTAACGCCACTTGACGGTGGCGAGCTTCGACGTGAGGTCGGTGAGTCCGTGCGGCGCCAGGAACTCGGTGGTCTGGTTCGACTTCGCGAACTTGTAGTCCTTGCTCCAACGCTGTAAACAGCCGGCCCAGTCGACGTCGCCGACGCGCCCGCGCGCGCCGGTCATCGGCAGCCGATCCGTGCGGACCAGCCCCAGAGTTCATCCGCCGACGGGTTTCGCGGTGCACGCGTTCCGTCAGTCGGTGGCGTTGAGGAACTGCTGGACAGTGGCGAGCGATTCCTTGCGTGCTCGCCTTCGTTCGGTGTCTCGGAGGTGGAGGTCGGGCGTCTTGGTGATCACGAGCTTGTGCGGGCCGCCCTGCCGGGCGGTGTGGTGGGTGACGGGGAGCTCGGCTTCGTCGAGGCGGTGATGGATGTGCTGTCGACGAGGCTTCGCGAGTGGCCAGGTGACCTGTTGGATTGCTGGGTCGGCGAGAAACGCGGCGAGCGTGGCGCAGTCTTGGCAGCAGGTGCCGCGCTCAAACTCGGTGATCGACCAGTCGTCGCTGGCACGGGGTGGTTGCGTGAGCGAGGTGTCGAGAGCGTCGTAGCAGTGCTGCGCGATGATGCCGAGGCCCATCGTCGTTCGTTCGATTGGCGGCAGGGTCGTGGCCGCGCGGACGAGGTCGACGAGCAGCGGAACGAGCGACAGCCCTGGCTCGCGAACGGCAGCGATGATCCGATCGCGCAGCGCCGTGTCGTCGACGATGCGAGCGGCGCGCAAGGCGGCGCGCGTCGGGTTTGCCAGCGCTGCCCAGGGTGGTCTGTCGGCGCGACGGTGTGGCGATACGGGCCGAGCCGTTCTGAGGCCACTGCGGTCACGTGCGTTCCAGATGCGCCTTTGTTCCGGCGTCGTTCCGCGCCGCAGTTCTGTGCGCGCGGCCACCCACGGGGGTTGAGCATTCCTCAGACGCGCGAGACGGGCGATACGCCTCGTGCGCGCATGTAGGTCGTGCCCGTTCAGACTGCCGGCATCGTCCACGTCGGCAAGCGCCTCGGCGTTAGCCACGCTCAACATCGCCGAGGATCGTCGGCAGGTCTTGGGCATCGGCGAGAAGCCGGACGACGTCGATGCGGTCAGTGGCGATGAAATAGAACCAGCCACATGGGAAACCAACGACGCGGCGCACCCGCAGGCCCGGAATGCCACACAACTCACCCACGCGTGGACGCTGCGCCAGGCATCCGAACGATCGCGCCGAGCGCTGCGACGGCGGCATCGAAGAATCGTTCGCCGAGGCCGTCGCCGCCCTCTGCACGATAGAAGCGGGTTCGTGCAACGAGGTCAGCTTCAGCCAGCGGCCGGAGCAGCGCTGTTGTCACGCGTCGATGCCGAGCGCCTGCTCGCGCAGTGCTGCGATCACATCGTCGGTGGCAACGCGTCCGTCGCCGGACGCAAGCCCATCAGCGATCAGATCGCGAAGGCGTTGCGCGACCTGCTCGTGTTGATCGCGCCGGATGAGGTCGCGTAGGTACTCGCTGGTGTTGCCGTAGCTGCCGTCGCGAACCCGCGCATCGATGTACTCGCGCAGCGACTCGGGAAGGGCGAAACTCATCGTGTTCCTGCTCATGATGTCAGTCTGCAAGGCCTATCAACTGTTGTCAACAGTTGACGAACGCGATCAGCGTCCGCTGTAT
>JANPOJ010000035.1:0-3083 GCA_031427935.1 Ilumatobacteraceae bacterium
CCGAAATCGAACCCGTTGAACCTGGTCGGGCGAGGTGTGAGTACTGGGAGTACCTGAATCTCGCGCCCGACGCTGCTCCGAGGGACGACGCGCCTACCGAACGCAACTGCGCCCCACACATCACTCTGGACGTGAACGCACGCACCGCAGGGCGAACGTTGCCGGACGCGGCCCTAGTTCAAGTTCGTCTGGGCGATGAATCGAGCGGCGACATCGGGGTCGCCGACCACTTCGCACGCCGACAGCGGGACTCGACGCCACAACGCCAGCAGGATGTCGCTGGCCGCACCGCGAATTGCGCAATCGCCCTTGGCGTGTTCGCGGGTGACGTCGAACCCGTCGTCGCTTTCGCGGACGGTCCACTCCCCCGCCACGTCGGCGCAGTGCAGGTGCACCGACCCGCCGACTGCCTCGGCACCCTCAGCGACATCGCTGATGAAGTGGCTCAAGAACTCGTCGATGCCATCGCTGGCCAAGGGTGGCTCGATCGGATTCATCACGCCGGCGGCCGTGGTCGCATCCCAGAGGTGCACCGACGTCTCGTGTGCCATGCGACGGATGACGAACCCCGCCGTCTTGTCGTCCGACCAGGTCCACACCGCGGTCGATGGGTCGGCATCGCTGAGGACTTGGATCAGACCCGTGCGACCACGGCGATACAGATCTGCGAGGCCCTCGTCGACGGGTCTCGGTGGCTGCTCGTAGCCCTTCCACGTGCTGCGCTCCTCGGCAACGATCGTGCGCCAGAAATCCTGCACTTCGGTGAGGTGCCACAGCAGATCGGCCACGGTCCACCCCGGGCACGACGGCACCTGGGTCGACATTCCGGCAACCTCGCAGGCGTCGACGAACGCTGAGGCGTCGCGTTCGAGGGCGACGATGAACTCGTTGACTTCCATCACCGGATGGTGCCACATCGGGGCTACGGTCGACACCATGAGCAGCGTTCACAAGGACTTGAGCACACACGCCCGGATCGCCGAGCGGATCATCGGCAACCTCGTTCAAGCGAGCGGGCCTGCGGTGTCGCCCGATGGTTCCACTGTCGCCTTCGTCGTCAGCCGGATCGACATGGCCAAGAACAAGAACTTCTCGCAGGTGTGGCTGGCCGCAGCGGATGCCTCGACGGCCCCGAGAGCAGTCACCGGCGGCGACCACGACAGTGGCCCGGCCTGGAGCCCGGACGGACGGTCCCTGGCGTTCGCCTCCAAGCGTGGTGCCAAGAGCGGGGAGACCACCCTGCACGTGCTGCCCATCGCAACCCCCGGCGAGACGCGCACCATCGCCACGATGAAGGAGGGCGTCGGCGATGCCTGCTGGAGCCCCGATGGGCGCTGGATCGCATTCACCAGCCGCACGCTCGACGAGCGGTACGAGGCAGAGGACGAGAGCTGGCAGGCGCCCCGCAAGATCGAACGGTTCTTCACCAAGCTCGACGACGAGGGCTGGATCTTCGACCGCCCGAAACACCTGTACGTCGTTGCCGCCGACGGCACCGGGACGCCCCGCAACCTCACACCGGGCGAGTTCCAGCACGGCTCGATTGCCTGGAAGTCCGACTCCAGCGGCCTGGTCGTTGCCGCGCAACGTCACGAGACGTGGGATCTCGACTTCGCCAACGCCATCTACTCCGTATCGCTCGACGGCACCATCGACGCGCTGACCGGCCTGTCGGGCAACTACGACGCGCCAGCGATCTCGCCGGATGGGTCGAACGTCGCGTTCGTCGGCTTCGACGATTCACGCACCTACCCCCAGAACGTGCATGTTGCTGTGCTGCCGGCCGGTGGCGGCGAGCATCGCTGGCTGTCGCGCCAGCTGGATCGCACGTTCGAGACGTCGGCCGGCAGCATGTCGTTGCAGTGGCTCGACGACTCGACCCTGCTGTCTGCCGCTGAGGATCGCGGCGAGACCCATCTGTACGAAGTGTCGCTCGATGCGTCAGAGCCGAAGCGGCTCACCAGTGGGGCAATCGGCGTCAACTCGTTCGACGCGGCCGGCGGGACGATCGCCTACGCGGCCTCAGCAGTCGATGCGGTCAGCGACATCTTCGTGCATCACGACAACGAGCCGCTGCGGCTGACCTCGTTCGCCGACACCTACCGCTCCGTGGCACAGCCGAGCTCGTGGGAGCGATTCACGGTTCCGTGCACCGATGGCAGTGACGAGATCGACGCCTGGATCATGCTGCCGACAGGCTTCGATGCCGCGGCTCGGTACCCGGTGCTGCTGAACGTGCACGGCGGCCCACACACCCAATACGGCGAGACGTTCTTCGACGAGGCGCAGGTGCAAGCCGCAGCCGGGTTCGTCGTGATCATGAGCAACCCGCGCGGCGGTTCGGGGCGCGAGCAGTCGTGGGGTCAGGCGATTCTCGGCCCCAAGCATCACGCCGCGCCGGGAGCCGGCTGGGGCACCATCGATGTCGACGATGTGCTGGCCGTGCTCGAGACCACGCTGCAGCGGTACCCGTTCTGCGACGAGTCGCGGGTCGGCATGATCGGCGGGAGCTACGGCGGCTTCATGGCCACCTGGTTGGCGGGCTGCCACGGCGACCGGTTCAAGGCAATTTGCAGCGAGCGTGCGGTCAACAACATGTTGACCGAGGAGTTCACCAGCGACATCGCCACGATCTTCCAGGTCGAGGTGGGACCCAGCGTGATCGACGCGCCCGAGGAATACGTCCGATTCTCCCCGATCCGCTTCGTTCGAGACATCACCGTGCCAATGCTGATCATCCACAGCGAGCATGACTATCGCTGCCCGATCAGCCAGGCCGAGGAGTTGTTCGTCGCCATGCGCCTGCTGCACAAGGACGTCACGTTCTACCGCTTCCCCGGCGAGGGCCACGAGCTGTCGCGCAGCGGGTCGCCCGTCCACCGGCGACAGCGAGCCGAGATCATCCTCGACTTCTTCGCCCAGCACCTCGCCTCGTAGCGGGTCGATCTACTCCGCAGCGATCCAGGCGTCGATCAACTTTCGAGCCGCCAGCGCCGGCGAGCAGCGAGGCCGCGCGGTTGCAATATCTGCGGCAACAGCGTCGGGGAAAGGTCAGGATTTGGAGACATGGGGAAGCTCTATTC
>JANPOJ010000036.1:0-2081 GCA_031427935.1 Ilumatobacteraceae bacterium
GCTGGGCTGGTTCGTGCGCGTCGGTGGACCGTTCAATCACGATGTCGGGCCGCTCAGCAACGGGATCTTGCGACTGTGGGTCGGCCAGTCGTTGTACACATCCGCGCTCGTCACGCTGATCGTGCGGGCTCGTCTCGCCGGTCTCGACGAGTCGCTGGAGGAAGCGGCCGGCGACCTCGGTGCACCGCCGGCGCGTGCCTTTCGTCAGATCACGCTGCCGTTGATCAGCTCGGCGCTCATCGCTGGCGGATTGTTGTCGTTCACCCTGTGCCTCGACAACACCATCATCGCCAACTCGGTGTCGACGGCCGGTTCGTCGACCTTCCCGGTGTACGTCATCGGCACTGCCAAGAGCACGACCAAACCAATCGTGGGTGCCGCGGCCGTCGTGCTGTTCACCGTGACCGTGATGGCATTGGGTTTCGTCTACTCGGTGCTGCGAAAGTCTGGTGACTCGTCCTCGCAGATCGCGTCGACGCTCGCCGGTGGCTGAGCCGAGCGACTGAACCTGTTCCATCATGAACGTTGTTGTCGTCGGGGCCGGGATGGCTGGTCTCACCGCAACGCGCGAACTCCTGCTCGCGGGTCATGACGTCACGCTGATCGAAGCCGGTTCGCGACTCGGCGGGCGGGCGCGCACCCTGCGATCTCCGTTCGCCGAAGGTCAGTACGTCGAGACCGGTGCGGAGTGGATCGACACGCACCACCAACGCATGCGCACCTTGCTCGATCGTCACGGCCTGACGCTGCAGGGGGAGGGTCAGCAGTGGACCACGATCCGGCGTTGGTTGCATCGCGGTGGGCGATTGCAGAACCCCGCCGACCTCGGTCGCGACGTCTTTCAGCAACTCGAAGCGTTCGAGGCGATCGTTCACGAGGCCGCGGGCGCTGTCGATGATCCGTCGAACCCGCAGCGGAGTGCGTCGGCCGCCGATCTCGACGCACTCTCGCTCGCCGACGCCGCCGACCGCGCCGGGCTGGGTGAGCTGGCGCGCCTGTTCCATCGTCGCGACAGCCAGGGCGAGTTCGCCGAGGAGCCCGGTGAGGTGTCGCTGTTGTTCGTGGCCCAGCAGCGCGCCGTCAGCGCGGCCCAGGGTGCCGACGAGGTGATCCGATCGCACCGAGTGGCCGACGGTATGGACACATTGGTGCATCGCATGGTGGCAGACGTTGCCGATGCAATCTCACTCGACGAGCTGCTGGTCGCGGTACAGCACGACAGTGACTCGGTCGTGGTCACCACCTCGCGTCGTCGGCTCCGTGCCGACCATGTCGTGTTGGCGTGTTCGTTGGTGCCGTTGCGTGGTGTGGAGTTCGACCCGCCGCTCCCCGCTCTGGTGCGCCAGGCGATCGATGAGCTCGGCTACGGCACGGTCACCAAGACAGCGATCCAATTCGCCGAGCGCCAGTGGCCGAGTGGGTACGCGACGACCGAGGGCGTGTCGCAACGGATCTATGAGCCGACCGTTGATCAACATGGGACAGCGGGCGTGCTGATGTCGTACGCAGGCGGCGACGGCGGTCGCCGGTTGGCGGAGCATTCGGAGGCGGAGCGGTTGTCGCTGATCGAGACCGACATTCGTGAGGTGCATGGCCTGACCGCGAAGTCGCTCGGCGGGTTCTCCCGGGCGTGGTCGGCCGAGCCGCGGTACGGAGGCAGCTATGCCGTCTATCGGCCCGGCCAGGTCACGCGGTTCTGGGAGGTCCTGCGTCGGCCGATCGGGAGGATCTGGCTGGCCGGTGAACATGCCGCGACCTGGACCGGCTATCTCGAAGGTGCGGTCGAGAGTGGAGAGCGAGTTGCAGCCGAAATTCGTGGCGCGGGCTAGCCTCGCGGGGCATGCCCCCAAGTAATCAGGCCCGGTCGAAGACATCGCGCACCACCGGGCCTCCACGAATCGCCATCGGCCCCGATCCCGAGGGCGGCCAGCATTGGCTGAAGGGCGCGATCACCGCAGGCGGTGGCCAGATCGTGCCGGTCGCCGAGGCCGAAGCACTGATGTGGACCGAGCCTCGCCACGCTGATCAGCTCGAGGCCGTGCTGGAAGCCAACGAGGAGATCACCTGGGTGCAGTTGCCGT
>JANPOJ010000037.1:0-2293 GCA_031427935.1 Ilumatobacteraceae bacterium
GACGGCCTGGTCAACAACGCAGCGTTGCTGGTCGGACGACGGCCCTTCCAGGAGATCTCCGTCGACGAATGGGATCGGATGATGGCCGTCAACGTCCGCGGCACGTTCCTGTGTGCCCGCGAGGCGTCGAAGCACATGCCCCGCGGTGGCTCGATCGTCAACGTGTCGTCGACGACGGCCCTCAACGGCTCGCAGGGCTTCCTTCACTACGTCGCTTCCAAGGGTGCGGTGATCTCGATGACCAAGACCTTGGCGTTCGAGCTCGGCCCGCAGCAGATCCGGGTCAATTGCGTCGGCCCCGGATTCACGCCCACCGAGGGGTCATCCGTGCTCGGCGACTACGACCCCACCGGCACCCCACTCGGGCGGGTGATGGAGCCCGACGATCTGCTCGGCACCTACTGCTATCTGCTCGGCGACGACTCGAAGTTTGTCAGCGCCCAGACGATCCTGGTCAACGGTGGACGATTCCCTCATTGACCTCGATGCCACGGCGCTTGCAGAACTCGTGCGGCGCAACGAGGTGCACCCACGCGAGCTCGTCGACCAGGCGATCGAACGGATCGAGCAGTTCGACCCACAGCTGAACGTCATGGTCCATCGCCAATACGAACGAGCGCGCAGCGATGCCGATGGCGCTCTGCCGAACGGCCCCTTCCGCGGGGTGCCCTTCCTTTTCAAGGACTACCGCTGCCGCGAGGCGGGCGAGCCGTACACGATGGGCATGCGCGCACTGCGCGACATCGGGTACCGCGCCTCCAGCGACGCTCCGCTGGCACTCGCATTTCGCGCCGCCGGCCTGATCCCCCTTGGTCGCACCAACACACCGGAGTTGGCCTCGGTCGGGACGTGCGAGCCGGAGGCGTTCGGGCCCACCCACAACCCATGGGCGCCGGAGTGCACCCCGGGTGGCTCGTCGGGCGGGTCGGCGGCTGCGGTGGCGGCCCGTCTGGTAGCCGCTGCGCACGCCAACGACATCTCCGGCTCGATCCGCATCCCGGCGGCACACTGCGGGTTGGTCGGGCTCAAACCCTCACGTGGCCGGGCCATCGCCAGCATCGCCGCCGATGCCCGCACGCGGATGAACACTGAGGGCATCGTCACCCGATCGGTACGTGACACCGCGGCACTTCTCGATGCGATCTCGGTGGCCGGCTCCACCCCGCTGCTTCCCGCCATCGGTCAACCATGCCCACCCCTGCGCGTCGGGCTCTGCACGCAGGCGTTCAGTGGCAGCTCCGTCGACGACGAGAACAGCGAAGCAGCGGAGCACTGCGCCTCATTGCTGGAAGGGCTCGGCTGCGGCGTCGAGATCTCCGCCCCTCTGCCCCTGTCGAACCCGGCGATGTGGAAGGCGGCCGCGACGTTGCTGTCTGTCAACGTGGCCGTGGAGCTCGACACGTGGAGCGCAAAGCTGGGGCGCCAACTCGGCGAAGACGATGTCGAGGCGGCGACGTGGCGCATGGTGTCGGCGGGCCGCTGCGTGAGCGCGGTCGAACTGCTGTCGGCCCAGAGCCTGTTGCTCGACCACACCGCCGAGGCCGAAACGTGGTGGGAGCGATTCGACCTGTTGATCACACCGACCACCGCAAGTGCCCCGACCCTGCTGGGCGACTACGCCAAGGGCTATCAGTCGGGCCGAGGCAGCGCGTTCACCCGACCGTTCAACGTCACCGGGCAACCGGCGATCAGCGTGCCACTCGGCTGGCCCGACGACGGGTTGCCGCGGGGTGTGCAGATGATCGCACCGATCGGCCGAGACGATCTGCTGATCACCGTGGCTTCGGCACTGGAGTCGCTCGAGCCGTGGGCGCACCGTCGGGCTACGGTGAGTGCATGATCGTTGCGGTCGTCAACTTCGCTCTTCCGGATCCACTCTCCACCGACGAGGCGCGCGCCATGTTCGAGGCCAGTGCTCCGAACTACCAGAACGTCGATGGGCTGCGTCGAAAGCACTTCCTCCTGGCCGACGATGGGCACAGCGCCGGCGGGGTGTACCTGTGGGACAGCCGTGCCCAGGCGGAGGCGTTGTACGACGATGCATGGCGCGCTCGCGTGGCCGCCCGGTACGGGTCCGAGCCGCAGATCACCTACTACGACAGCCAGGTCACCGTCGACCCGTCCTCGATCATCGTCGGATAGTGCGTTCGATCACCAGCGCCGCGAGGTCACGGTCCTAAGGCCGAGTGCCGGCGGGGGGGGGGGGGGGGGGGGGGCCCCGGCCCCCCCGGCGGGGCCAACGGGGGGGGGGGGGGGAGGCCCCGGGGGGCCCCCGCCGGGGGGGGGGGGGGCG
>JANPOJ010000038.1:0-6944 GCA_031427935.1 Ilumatobacteraceae bacterium
TCCTGGTAGCGAGTTCTCACGGATCCACATCTCTGAGGGAACTCACCTACGTCATACAGAGCGAGGGACAGACCGTCCGATGCGGTGGTGCCACGCAGATCCTCCAATGCACGCCAGAAGCACCCTGACGCCGGTATAGAACTTCTGGGCCGCTCAGACGGTCGGTAGCTCGCCGTGCATCACGACATCGCCCACTTGTTCCCAGCCGTCGACGGTGTGGACCAAGGCGGACCCGCTGGGTAGTTCGGCGACGGGGGTGTTGGCCAGCTTCAGGGTTCGGTGCAGGCGGTCGGTCGACCAGGTCTCGGCTTCGGTCACCAGGGCGATGCCATCGATCAGGCCGAGGCCGAGGGTGAAGGCACCGCCGCGCGGGTCGACCATCGGGTCGCACATCGCCGCGGCGCTGCCGCCGGTGGCGGCCACCACGCCACCGTCGGCCAGCACCTGGCAGATGGCCTCCCACAATGGCGTGCCCTTCAGCACCGATCGCAGGTGCAGCGGCTGGTCACCGACGAGGTAGACGGCACGGGCGCCTCGGACGACGGCGACGGCGCTCTCGTCCATCGCCTCGCCACGGCGCATGACCATCAGCGCTTCGACTTCGATGTCGAGCCGTTCGGCCCAGTGCATGGACGCGGCGACGAGCAACTCGGGGTGCTCGTAGGCGTCGGCAGTGGGCAACATGACCACCTTCGACGCGCCTGCGGCGACCAGCAGCCGCCGGTCGAGGTCGTCGTTGGCGGCGAACGGGCCGCCACCTTGCAATGCGAGGATGCCGTTCATCACGGCGAGCGTAGGCGTGCTCAGCCGAGCAGCACGGATTCCAACGTGGCGAGGGTGTCGTCGCTGACACCGATCGAACGCACGTAGTTGCGAATGCTGCCGTGCTGGGCGCTCAACTCGTCGATGATCTCGCGCATCGCTTCGGGCAGCGCCGCGCCGAACGCTTTGGGCATCGACGCCATCCGTGCCGTCCACTCGGGCCACTCACGATCTGCCCAGGCGCGGAAGCGGGCCATGCCCTCGACCGTCAACACGTAGTCGGCGACGATGTCGTCGTGCGACACGCCGAGCGAGCCGAGCAGCAGTGCGGCGAGCAGACCGGTGCGGTCCTTGCCGGCCGCGCAGTGGAACACCGCCGGGAGTGCGCCAGGTTCTGCCAGGGCCTCGAACGCCTTGGCGAAGCGCGGGGCGCCGACCGACAGCATCTCCTGATAGGCCCAGATCAAGAAGTCTTCGTCGCGCTCGGATGCGGGGCGATCGAGGTCTGCCCACGTCGTGTCGACGATCGGAAGGTGGTGGAACACGACAGGGTGTGCGTCGACCGGGAAACGGCCGCGCTCGCCGAGTTCGGTGTCGCTGCGCAGGTCGATCACGGTCTGCAGGCCGAGTGGCTCGAGCGTGACGACGTCGGTCGGGGTCAGCCGGTAAAGGCCGTCGGCCCGGAACAGCGTGCGCCACAGCGTGACGCGGCCATCGGCTGTCTGGTAGCCGCCGAGGTCACGGAAGTTGTGCACGGCTTCCAAGGCGACCAGGCGCACCGGATCGGAGGCGAGGTTGGGGAGTAGCTCAGTGGTCACCAGATCAGGGTACCGAGGCGAGCGTGACCAGGTCCGCCCACATCGGTGAACTGTCAATGAACTCCGTCACGCCGGGTCGACGACCCCGTTGACCACCGCGTCGTCGAGTTGGGCCAGCACGGTGCGCCATGCGTCGGGCAAGGACTTCTCGATGTGAGGGCCATTGCGGGCGATCACGCGGGAGCGTGTGATGCCGTGTTCTCTCCAGGTGGAGGCGCCTTCGGCGAGGTTCAGCATCATCGGCGCCAGCCGGTCGATGGCCATCACGAACCGGGCCTCGGGCGTGTCGCCGCGCTCGTACTCGTCCCACAACTCGCGAAACCGCCGACCGGTCGCGGCCGGTAGCAGTCCGAAGAGGCGATCGGCTGCGGCCTCTTCGCGCGCCTGCTTGGTTGCGGCGCCGTCGGCTTCGTCGTAGGCGAAGGTGTCGCCGGCATCGATCTCGACGATGTCGTGCACCAGGGCCATCGCCACGGCGACCCCGAGGTCGATCGTTTCAGTGGCAAAGGGGGCCAGGACCAGGGCGGCGATGCCGAGATGCCACGAATGCTCGGCCGTGTTCTCGCGCCGGCTGCCATCCGCCAGCCGGTTTTGGCGCTCGATGCCCTTCAGCCGGTCGGCCTCCATGAAGAAGGCCAGCGCCGCGGCAATGCCGTCGGGCCCATCGAATCTGGCATCGGATGTCATGGTGCGACCGTAGCCGGATTGCGTAAGTTACCCACGGGTAGCTACAGTCGCGCCGTGGCGCTGGAGATACGCACGGTTGGCATTGTCGGGTCGGGGATCATGGGTGCCGGGCTGGCCGAGGTGGCTGCCCGGGCCGGATACGACGTGATCGTGGCGTCGCGGTCGCAGACGTCGGCCGATGCGGTGTTGCGCACGATCGATGCCGGGCTGGCGAAGGCCGTCGAGCGGGGCAGGACGACCGCCGACGAGCGCGCCGCGGTGATGTCTCGAATCACGGCGACCGAGGGGTTCGGTTTGTTCGGCGAGTGTGATCTGGTGATCGAGTCGGTGATCGAGGAGATCGGCGTGAAACTGGCACTGTTCACCGAGCTCGACCACGCCACCAAGCCGTCGGCGATCCTCGCCACCAACACCTCGACGTTGCCCGTGATCGACTTGGCGCTGGCGACATCGCGGCCAGAACAGGTGTGCGGCATCCACTTCTTCAATCCGGCGACGGTCATGAGCCTGGTCGAAGTGGTGCGGCCGCTCACCGCGTGTGCGGCGACGATCGAGACCGCGATGGCGTTCGTTGCCTCCTGCGGGAAAGATGCGGTCGAGGTGCAGGACCACGCCGGGTTCATCGTCAACGCGCTGCTGTTCCCGTACCTCAACAACGCGGTGTGCATGCTGGAGCGCGGCACGGCGTCGATCGAGTCGATCGACACGGCGATGAAGGGCGGCTGCAACTTCCCGATGGGACCGTTCGCGCTGCTCGATCTCGTCGGCCTCGACACCTCTGTGGCGATCCTGGAGACGGTCTACGCAGCGTTCGGTGCGCCCGGCGACGCGCCGGCGCAGACGCTGCTCGATCTGGTCGCGGCGGGCCATCTCGGTCGCAAGACCAAACAGGGCTTCTACACGTACTGACCGATCGACGTGTACACCGGACGACCCCCGATCGAGCCGCCGCCCAACCGCTGGCGGCTGCCTGCGGCGGAGCTCGCCGACGAGCACGGTCTGTGTGGGATCGGTGCCGACCTGGCGCCGGGAACGCTGTTGGCCGCGTATCGCGGCGGGATCTTCCCCATGCCGTTGCGCAAGAAGACGTTGGGATGGTGGTCGCCGGATCCGCGCGGCGTGATTCCGCTCGACGGGCTGATCGTGTCGCGATCGCTGCGCCGGAGCTGTCGTCGGTACGACGTGCGCTTCGACACCCGGTTCCGCGAGGTGATGGAACGTTGCGGCGATCCCGACCGAGCGCACGGGTGGATCACGCCCCAGTTCGTCGATGCGTACGAAGAACTGCACCGGCTCGGTTGGGCCCACAGCGTCGAGTCGTACATCGACGGCCGCCTCGTCGGCGGGTTGTATGGGGTCCGGATCGGCGGGCTGTTTGCCGGCGAGTCGATGTTCAGCGACGCGACCGACGCCTCCAAGGTCGCGCTGGTCAGCTTGGTCGATTGGCTCGTCGAGTCGGGCGCGACGCTGCTCGACGTGCAGTGGACGACGCCGCATCTGACGTCGGTCGGGGCGATCGACGTGCCGCGCGAGACGTACCTTCGGCAGCTCGCGCACGCAGTGGCCGACCGCTGAGGGACGTCGGCCGGGTGCGTGCACCGGTGCATCGGTGCCGGTGAGTTTCCCCACCGGCACCGGCGCCCAATCGCTGTGCCGAGGTTCGCCGCCGTCCCTGACACCACCGATTGACTCCGCCCGCTAGAAAGTTTCCGCCGAACCTTTCACACCGTGCGGATTTGGTATCGGAACGCTCCGTGGTTGGCTTGAGCTTTTCTTGAGGAATTTTCTGCAGGCCGATCAAAATTGCTGCCGGACCGGCAACACTTTGTCGATGCCGCCCGCCGACCGACCCAAGCGCGACCAGCCATGGCTGATGCGGACGTACTCGGGACACTCGACCGCGCGGGCATCGAACGAGCTGTATCGGACCAACTTGGCCAAGGGCCAGACCGGGCTGTCGATCGCCTTCGACCTGCCGACGCAGACGGGATACGACCCAGACGATGCGCTGGCGCACGGGGAGGTCGGCAAGGTCGGCGTGCCGGTTGCCCACCTCGGGCACATGCACACCCTGCTCGACGGCATCCCGCCGGCGGAGATGAACACGTCGATGACGATCAACGCCACGGCAGCCTGGATGTTGGCGCTGTACGTCGCCAACGCCGAGTCGCAAGGTGTCGCCGCGCATGAGTTGCGCGGCACGACACAGAACGACATCGTCAAGGAGTACCTGTCTCGTGGCACCTACATCTTTCCGCCGGCCGCGTCGCGCCGGCTGATCGTCGACATGGTTGCGTGGTGCGCCGCCAACGCGCCGAAGTGGAACCCGATCAACGTGTGCAGCTATCACCTGCAAGAGGCCGGGGCGACCCCCGTGCAGGAGATCGCCTACGCGCTGGCGACAGCGATCGGCGTGCTCGATGCAGTGCGCGACTCCGGCCAGGTCGAGCCCGAGCAGTTCTCCCAGGTGTTCGGGTCGATCTCCTTCTTCGTCAACGCAGGCATTCGCTTCGTCGAAGAAGTGTGCAAGTTACGCGCCCTCACCGAGCTATGGGATCGGATCGGCCTCGAGCGGTACGGCGTCACCGACGAGCGCGCTCGACGCTTCCGCTACGGCGTGCAGGTCAACTCGCTGGGGTTGACTGAAGCGCAGCCCGAGAACAACGTGCAGCGCATCGTGCTGGAGATGCTGGCGGTCACGTTGTCGAAGCGGGCGCGGGCGCGCTCCATCCAGTTGCCGGCGTGGAACGAGGCGCTGGGCCTGCCGCGTCCGTGGGATCAGCAGTGGTCGTTGCGGATGCAACAGGTCTTGGCGTTCGAGAGCGACCTGCTGGAGTACGACGACATCTTCGATGGCTCGACGGTGATCGAGGCCCGCACCACGGAGCTGCGCGACGAGGCATGGGCGGAGCTCGCCGACGTGCTCGAGCTCGGCGGCGCCTTCGACGCCATCGACGAGCTGAAGGGCAGGCTGGTGAGTTCGATGGTCGAGCGCACCCGACGAATCGAGTCAGGCCAGCAGGAAGTCGTCGGGGTCAACGTGTTCACCGAGACTGCCGAGTCGCCGCTGGCCACACCCGGCAACATCTTGACGGTCGATCCTGCGTTGGAAGCCGAGACGATCGCCGATGTGCGCGCCTGGCGGACGGCTCGCGATGGCGACTCGGTTGCCGCAGCGCTGGCCGCGTTGACGAGCGCGGCTGCCGACGGCACCAACATCATGGAACCGTCGATTGCCCTGGCCCGCGCCGGCGGTACGACCGGCGAGTGGTCCGGCGCCCTGCGCAACGTGTTCGGCGAGTACCGAGCCCCGACCGGCGTGGCTGCTGCGGCCGGGCGACCCGGCGGTGGGCTGGCCGAGGTGGCAGCGCGGGTGAAGTTGATGCCCGGTGGTCCGCCGCGGCTGCTGGTCGCCAAGCCGGGCCTCGATGGTCACTCGAACGGGGCCGAACAGATCGCCGTTGCGGCGCGTGATGCCGGCATGGAAGTCGTGTACTCCGGCATCCGCCTCACTCCGGCGCAGATCGTCGCCTCAGCCCGTGACGAGGATCCCGACGTGATCGGTCTGTCGATCCTCAGCGGTTCACACCTCGAACTGGTGCCGGCCATCGTGAGATCGCTGCGCGCCGAAGGAGTCGACGCGCCGGTCATCGTCGGTGGGATCATCCCCGATGGCGACCAGGCCACCTTGCTGGCTGCCGGAGTCGCCGCCGTCTACACCCCGAAGAACTTCCAGCTGGCAGCGATCATGGCCGACATCGCCGACCTCGCCGCCGCCCATCGCGCCGAATAGTCCAGATTCAGCCACGGGTGGGACGGCACGCCGAAGGCGTAGCGGCCCACGCGTCGACCCAGTGCTCGAGTGCCGGGCTGGTCTCGAAGCTGGTGATCAGGGCGTACCGCGGGGCGGTGCCGGGGTGTACCACCACGTGCCACAGACGCTGTGTGTCGACCACGAACCGGGCACCGCGGTGCAACGGCACGCAGATCTCCGTAGCCGGGTCGGGCAGGCCGTCGGGCCCGTTGTCCATCAACAGCATGTAGCTGTTGGGGTTGTCGGTGAGCTCGACCCATGAGCGCACCACCCAACCTTCGTCGTCGGGGTTGAAGCGGTTGTTGTCGTCACGGTGGATCGAGTGCATGGCCTGCTCACGGTCCTGGGGCTCGAGCTTGATGATTCGCACCCGGCCGAAGTTGGCGCCGACGCCGTCGACGTATGACCGCAACGTGGGGGCGACGGCCGCGTTCGACGTCCACAGCGCGTCCTTGTCGGTCTTGCCCTTGTCCCAAAAGCCACGGCAGTCGAGTTGCCCATCGGCCGATGCCAGGGGAGCGAAGTTGGTGTCGCCGCCGCTCTTCCAGTCGAGGTACTCGAGTTCCAGCCACTCCTGCGGTGGCACCTCGAAGTCGGCGTCGGCGAGGGCGACGAGACCGGTTTCGTCGAGCGCCGGCATGCGGCGGTGTGGTGTGTGGAGCGGGATCTGCACGCTCCAGTGTTCCTGCGTGGGCCAGAAGCTCATGGCCAAATCCTACGTGGTGACGGGCGTCGTCACTGGTGTAGGCAGTGTGTTGTACACCACAACACCGGTGGGGATCTGCAGCTCCTGGCCGGCTTGGATGTCGTCGGGATTGGTGATGCCGTTCAACGCCTGCAGGTCGGAGAGGCGGACCTGGAAG
>JANPOJ010000039.1:0-13712 GCA_031427935.1 Ilumatobacteraceae bacterium
CGCGGGTCGTCGTACCAGATGTGGGCCAGTTGCGGGCACTGCGGCCGGAGCTCCAGCAGCTTGTCGACTTGCTCCTGGTTCTCGACCACGGCATACGCCACTTCGGCGTTGTTGATCGGGAACACGCATTCGGTGCCGGCCGCATCCTGGTACAGCGGGATCGGCACGGCGCCCAAGGCCTGCACCGCCAGCATGCTGGCGTACAGGCGCGGCCGGTTGTCGCCCACCACCACCACGTGGTCGTCGCGCTTCATGCCGGCCTCGGCAAAGCCGCAGGCCAGTTGGCGCACCAGCACGGCCAGCTGCGCCCAGGTGGTGGTTTGCCAGATGCCGTAGGATTTTTCGCGCAGGGCGGCGGCGTCGGGCCGGGCCGTGGCGTGTTCCAGCATCAGGCGGGGAAAAGTCGATTGCACCAGCAGCTCCTTCGGCGACGCCGGCCCCGGGTTCGGGCAGGTCAGCGATTGAAGGCAGATGCTAGGGATCGGTTTGACGTCAAGTTGTCGGTGCAACGACAATCCAAGGGTCTGCACTGAGCGGACTTTCCCCTGTACTTGATGTAAGCAAAACGAAAGCCCAACCTGACATGAACGCCCCCACGCTCGCCTTGCTCGCTGCCCCCCGCGGGGGCGCCTCAGTCCCTTCGGGCGGCCGGGCGGTCCTGAGATGAATGCTCCCAGCCTGCGCCAGCGCGCCCGCCCGCCCAGCGCGACCGAACTGGCCGGGCGTTTTGGGGGTGGACACGGTCTAGTACGGTCGCACCGATGACACATGCTTGATGGCTCGGCGCACCGACCATCGTTCGTGGTGTCCGAGCCCGCACAGCCGGCGTACGTCAGATCGCCGGTCACCGCGATCCGACTCCTTGGGGCCCTGGTGGTCCTCGGGTTCATGTATGTGGCCTTGAACGGCGCCGATAGCGCCCAGTTCGCGACCGATTTCGGCGACCTACTCGGTTCGATCCCACACTGGATCGTGTCGGGAATCGTCAGCGTCTGCCAGATCGCCGTTCTCGTCGCAGCGATTCTCGGGCTCATCAGCCAACTCGTGCTGCGCCGGTTTGCCCGTGTCGGGCGAATGCTGCTTGCTGCGGTTGTCTGCACCGCCGGTCTGATCGCGATGTCGAAGCTGGTTGGTGTCTCGGCGCTGCGACTGGTACCAACACGCCAGGGTGGCGCTGGTTCGGGCCTCGAAGCGACCGGACTGAGTGGGTATGGCATTGGGGCCGCGTTCCCGACGACGTTGGACATGGGTGTGATCCCCGCGTGGATGTTCATCGACCGTGGTCTGTGGCCCGACCGTTGGCGACGGATCGGCAGATTCGTACTGGTCCTGGGGATCGCGGCGCGTCTTGGTGTCGGCTTGGCGGACCCCGCCACGATCATCACCGCCATCGCGATGGCAGCGGCCGCGTCGTCGCTGGTTCAACTGATCCTCGGTGCCCCGAACATCAGCCCGCGGGCCGCCGCGGTGGGCGAGATCCTCGAGCGTCTGGGTTACAAGCTGTCCTCCGTGGAACGCTTCGGCGGGTTCCGCGGCTTCGCCGGTTTCAGGGTGTACGTCGAGGACGGTCAGCAGCTGATCGTGAAGGTCATCAGTCGCGATCTGTGGACCGCCCTCCTCCCGGTGCAGATGTACCGGGCCGCGCGATTCCGCGACGTCGGTCAGGACCGCCTGTTCCGATCCCTTCGGTCGTCGGCCGAGCACGAGGCTCTGTGCGCGTTGAAGGCCCACTCCGACGGAGTGCCCACCGCCCGTCTAGCCGTGGTCGCCGAGTTCCCGCCGAATGCGATGATGATGGCGTTCGACGCGCAATCGCGTATGTCGTTGAGCGAGCTCGATCCGTCGCGCCGCACCCCCGAGCTCTTGGAGTCGGTCTGGGCGATCGTAGATGCCCTGCAACGAAGTCACACGGTGCATCGTCGCCTCAACGATGACGCCCTCTGGGTCAACGATGAAGGCGGCGTCGTGCTGGTCGGATTCGCGTCGGCCTCGCTGGGCGTCGTCGGCTCCGCTCTGTCGACCGATGTTGCCGAGGTGCTTGCGGCAACAGCCGCGCCGCTCGGAGTCCAACGCGCCGTGGAATCCGCGGTTGCCGGCGTCGGCACGGCCGCGGTCGCGGCAGCGCTGCCGCGCCTGCAGCCGCTGGCGCTGACCCCACGCACGAGGGCCGCCGTCAAGGCTGCCGGATGTCTCGACGATCTCCGTGAGGAGGTCCAACGAGTAACCGGCGCCGACGACGTTCCGATCGCCGAACTCGAGCGGATCAAGACGGGCACTGTGGTGACCATCGCAGTAGTCGCGCTCGCGTTGTGGTCATTGATACCCCAGTTCCTCGGCGTCGGCTCGTTGTGGGGCGAACTGCAGCGAGCCAACCTGTGGTGGGTCGCCGCCGCGCTCGCACTGTCGGCACTGACGTACGTGGGCGCGGCGATGGCACTCGACGGCTCGCTGTCGGAGCGGCTGCCGCTCGGCCCCAACATCGGCGTTCAGGTGGCCACATCGTTCGTCGGTGTCGCCGCGCCCGGCGGCGGGCTGGCGCTGACAGCGCGCTTTCTCCAAAAGCGGGGCATCGACACGGCGACAGCTGTCGGAGCGGTTGGCGTCGACACGATCGCCGGTGTGATCGTGCATTTCACGCTCACCGGGTTGTTCATCGCGCTCGCAGGTTCGTCAGGACTCCGTACGTTCGACCTGCCATCGTGGGGCACCATCGGATTGATCGCCGCCGGAGTCGCCCTGGTGGCGGCAGTCGGTGTGGCCGTTCCGTGGAGCCGCGTTTTGTTGACGACCAGGGTGCTGCCGGCAACGAAACGCTCGCTGGCCAACGTCAGCGAGATCGCCCGTCAACCCGGCAAGATGATCGAGCTCTTCGGCGGCTGCCTGATCATCACCATGGGCTACATCCTCGCCCTCGCTGTCGCTGTCTCGGCGTTCGGCGCCGGCCCGGCGTTCACGTCGGTGGCGCTCGTCTACCTCGTTGGATCCATGGTGTCGTCGGTCGCCCCCACGCCCGGCGGGATCGGAGCCGTCGAGGCAACCCTGATCGCCGGTCTGACCTCGGCGGGGATGACCAGCACCACGGCGATCGCGGCCGTCATCTTGTTCCGCCTCGCCACCTTCTGGATCCCGTTGCTCCCGGGCTGGGGTGCCCTCGTGGTGATGCAGCGCTCCGGCGACCTCTGAGTCTCCGTCACATGCGGTTCCGCTTGGCGGGAAGCGTGCGAGCGTAGGTCACTCCCATTCCGGCCCACTTGACGAGCTGTCGTTTCGTGCGCACGCCACCTTCGTCAACTCGGAGCCAGCCTTGCATAGCTCGGCCGCGCATCTCCATGGGATGCGCCATCGTCGTCGCGACCAGCGCGTCGGACTTCGCCGGATCGACACGCACCAGCAACCCGCCCTGGCTGCTTGCTGCCACCGCCATGTTCCCTCCGACCAGGAATGCGAGCCCGCCGAACATCTTCTGTTCGGTGATACCGGGCTCCTCGGCCAACAACTCCCGTATTCGAGCTGCGAGATTTTCGTCGTACGCCATTCTCAGATCGTAGAGACGACCTGATCACGTAGGCGCGGTGAAACTTTCGGCCGTGTCATGCTCTGGGTACTTGCGGGTGCAGGGGAGGACGTCGTGGCCCCCAGATTGCCCTATTCAGAGCGGCTTCACACTGGCACGACCTGGGCCGGGGTCGCTCGGAGCTCGCCCGATCGGAGAATTTGGTCAGAAACTTTCCCGAGTTGTCGTTTCGACGGGCGGTTCGCATCCCCGAAGCCGCGGCCCGCTACCACGAGGCGTTGCAGCTCGCCCCGACCCCCGAGGAGCGCGCCCAACTGCGGCAACGACTCGACCGCCTCTTCGAGGTGTGAGCTCGACTCAGTCGGTCGTGGCCGGAATCGCGTAGCGCGCCAACACCGTGTCGACCACGGCGGCAACGAGCTCGTCGGTGACTCGTTGACGGCGAACGAGCTTGGTGTAGACGAGCGGGCCGGCCAGCAGGGTCACCAGCAGGTCGACATCGACATCGGCGGGCAGATCACCGCGAACGACGGCCTGCTCCATCACGTTGGTGGCGAAGCGGCGTCGCTGGTCTGTCTGGGCGCGCACCAGGCGACCCAATTCGGGATCGCGTTGGGCAGCATCCATCAGCGACAGCATCATGTCGCCCAGCCGGCCGTCGTATGACGCCTTCGTCGTGCCGCTGAAGCAGGAGATCAGGTCGTTGCGCAGCGAGCCGGTGTCGGTCACGACCGGGATGTAGGTGCACGCGTGCACCGCCTCGACGACCAACACCTCCTTGCTGGCGAAGTGGCGATAGATCGTGGTCTTGGCGACGCCGGATCGGTTGGCGATCTCGTCGATCGTGGTGCGCTCGACCCCTACCTCGGCGACGAGATCCGCGGTAGCGTCGAGCACGGCCTGACGGGCCCGCTCGCTTCTCGTGGGTGTCGTGTCGACCATCGCTACCAGATCGTAGCGTCGTGTCGATCGGACCGGCGCAAAACCTGGCTGTGACACATGTCTAGGGCGGCAGGCGCAGTTGCGCATCGAAAACATCGCCGATACGGTTTCGTAGCGTTCTGTTGAGGAGGATGCATGAGCACAACCCAACCACCCGGCTCTGATACCGCCAAGGTCGAGATCGATCCGGAGGTGTTCGAGCGTCGCTGGAAGATCCT
This sequence comes from Ilumatobacteraceae bacterium, assembly GCA_031427935.1. GTDB lineage: Bacteria > Actinomycetota > Acidimicrobiia > Acidimicrobiales > Ilumatobacteraceae > JAENVT01. The sequence goes on from JANPOJ010000039.1 coordinate 4,675, forward strand.
GGCGGTGCTGTGCACCAGCCTGATGGTCGTCATCGTCGGCAACACGGCGCTCAACGTCGCGCTGCCCACACTGGCCCGCGAGCTCAATGCCTCGATCTCGGCCCAGCAGTGGATGGTCGACGCATACGGCCTCGTCTTCGCAGGCCTTTTGCTGACTGCCGGCACCATCGGTGACCGGTTCGGGCGCAAAGGCACGCTGCAGGCCGGTCTCACGGTCTTCTTGTCGGGCTCGCTGTTCGCCGCCTTCAGCCACAGTGCCTCGGCCATCATCGTCGGGCGCGCCGTGATGGGTCTCGGCGCTGCCTTCGTCATGCCTGCCACGTTGTCGATCCTCACCAACGTCTTCCCCCCGCACGAGCGGGGCAAGGCAATCGCGATCTGGGCCGGCATCTCCGGTGGTGGCGCGGCGGTCGGCCCGGTCGCCAGCGGCTTCCTCCTCGAGCACTTCTCGTGGGGCTCGGTCTTCCTGGTCAACGTCCCGATCATCGCGTTCGCCCTCGCAGCCGGCTACGTGCTGCTACCGAAGTCCCGTGACCCGCACCCGGAGGCACTCGATCCGTTCGGCGCACTGCTGTCGATCGCCGGGCTCGGGTCGCTCGTCTACGCGATCATCGAAGCACCCGACCGTGGTTGGGGCAGTGGCACCAGCCTGCTCTGGTTCGGCATCGCCGCCGTGCTGATCGTCGCCTTCCTCACCTGGGAGTTGCGCAACACCGCGCCGATGTTGAACCTGCGGTACTTCCTCGACCCGCGCTTCGGCGTGGCTGCCGGCGTGATCACGCTCGTCTTCTTCGGGATGTTCGGGTTCTTCTTCCTGCTCACTCAGTACTTCCAACTGGTGCTCGGCTACGGCACTTTGGAGGCCGGGGTGAAGCAGCTTCCATTCGCCGCAGTGATGATGGTGGTCGCCCCGAACTCACCCAAGTTCGCGGCACGATTCGGCGCCAACATCGCCGTCGCCGTCGGTCTCATCGGCGTGTCATCGGGCATGTTCCTGTTCACGATCGCCCACACCAACACGCCGTACATCCAGATCGTTCTGGTCGTGATGGTGATGGCGGCAGGCATGGCGATGTGCATCCCGACGATGACCGGCTCGATCATGTCGGCGGTTCCGCTCGGCAAGGCCGGTGTCGGCTCGGCGATGAACGACACCACGCGTGAGTTGGGTGGCGCGCTCGGCGTCGCCGTGCTCGGCAGCCTTGTGGCCTCGCGCTACGACGCCCGGCTGTCGCCAGCACTCGATCTGCTGCCCGCCTCGCTGCACGCCCAAGCCGGAGAGAGCCTGGCCGGTGCGTTGCACACGGCGGCAGATGTCGGCGGACCAACCGGCACGCAAGTCGCCGGCATCGCCCGCGAGGCGTTCGTCTCCGGCATGCACCTCGCGGCCGTCATCGCCGGCTGTGTTGCCCTGTTGGCCGCTGCCATCGTCTACCGCAAGCTCCCCGCCGGCAACCCGCATGCCACCGGCGCCGCAACGCTGACGCGGGAATCACCCGAGGTCCTCGCCGAACACTGATCGTCGAGTCAGGCCGAGTGTTTGACGCCCATCTGGGTGCGCTGAGACACTCACAGGGCGGCGGTGCACACCGGTCAGGTGCTGGCGGCGAGTCGCCCAATGGCGTCGCGATGCCGCTGTTCGGCGGCGTCGTGCTTCTGCTCGGCTTGACGCAACTCGGTCTCGGCTTCGTCGAGGGCCGCCTGTGCGACGGCGACCCGGCGCTCGGCAGCCGCCAGCTCCCGAACCGCTGCGGCGATGTCTTTGCGTGCCTGCGTGGTCTGCTGGGTCCGTGCTGCTCGAGCCGCACGGTCGTCGACCGGCTCGCTCGATCGTCGCGGTGCTGGTTTGGGCGACCGGGGTGTGGCCGCCTTTCGCGGCGCTGGCGCTCGACGGGCGGGAACGGGAGTGTCAGCCTCACCGTCGGTCATGTCAGGCACGCCCGTGAAGGCTCCGAAGCCGAACTCCTCTTCGGGCAGATCCCGCAGCGTTGCGTCGATCCAAGCATCCGCGAGATCGGGGTGTCGCGAGAGCTGATCGATGATCTCGCGGATCTCCCCGCGTCGCGCTTGCGCGCTGGGGACCGATCGGGCCAACGCGGCAACAGCGCTGTCGACCAGCGCTTCCAGTGTGATCCGTCGATATCGGGTCGATGTCGACAGCGCGGTTGCCCGCGCTCCGCCGGCCTGAACCTCCGCCAGCTCGGTCGTCGCTGTCATCAGGGCACGGACGGCCTCGCCATCGTCGCCGGCCGCCAGCACCGCCCACAGCGCCAGGTTGGGGCGCTTGAGCGACTGCAGGAACGTCGCCCGTGGCCGGTCGCCCTCGGCTCGCGCCAGCTTGACCAGACGGGTCCGCTCACCGACGTAGTCATCCGGTGGCTGGCGGAGCAACACGCGGGCATCACCGGAATCGGCAGGCATGCTGGGAGACTTCGGCATGCCTGGAAGACTAGGGAGCGAAGGTCGCCACCTGGTCCACGACGAGATGTGACTTGATGTTCGACCGCACGCAGACATTGCCACCGGCATCGCCTCCGACCGCGATCAGGTTGGCAGCATCTTCGTTCGGGGTGGTGTTGATCAGCGAGCTGACGAGCGCGGAGCCACAAGGCCGCACGGTCACGTAGCCCAGCGCGGTGCTGTCAACGGCAACGACGTTGAGCGCAGAGACCGAATCGACGTGCACCGGGATCTCGGTGGTCGTCGGCAGTCCGCCGCCGAGTCGGGAGTCGAGCAACCGCACCGGCTCGCGTGCCCGGTATGCCAGTCCACCGGCGCCTGGCCCGAACCAACCGGCAACGTCGACCACGATGTGGGAGCTGCCGGAATAGGTCAGTACGCAGATCGAGCCGTCGGCGCCAACGCCGACGAGCACCGACGACGCGGTCGATCGTTGCGGCCGGGCGTTGACGTTCGACGACAGTGGCGGTGTGCCACACGGCCCCGGGTACGCAGTCAGCACCGTCGACGATGTCGGGTCGGCCACGGTCAGGTTCAGCCACACAGCGGTGGTGTCTGCAGGGATCGCGCCTTGACCGCGCATCATCAGTTGCGTCTGCGTCGGCGCGGCTCGTGCGCCGGTGATCTCACCCAGCTGCACCGTGCCTCCACGCGTGTCGATCCAGCGGGTCGGCGTCATCGGGTGGAACCGATCACCGTTGGGCGTGAACGCGCCCATCACGTCGACAATCACATCGGTCGCGTTCGACGCGAAAACGCACACCCGGCCGTTGGCCATCGGGGTGATCGCCAATCCAGCGGTGGTGCGGCCGACCTCATAGTTGAGGTTCGACGTCGGTGGGCGGGCACCGCATGCGAACACCGTGAGGTAACCGGCGACGCAACTGCCGGTGGCGGTCACGCTGAGCACCGCAGCATCCGCGTCGGCGGGCACGCTCTGGCTGAGGTCGATCGTCACCGTCCGGCCGGCGCCGAGCATCCCGGCTGCTCCGCCCTGCGCGGGGTCGCGTGTGTCGAGCACGCGCTTCGGGGCCTGGGCGACAAACCCCGAAGCCTCGGTGGGCAGGGTTGCGGGCGCCGTGCCCGCGTCGGTCGTGCCGGTGAGCGCGTTCGCGTTGCGGCACCGCCCGATGGCCGGCTCCGCGTCGAGTGCGGTCTTGATGAAGGTTGCCAGGCCGATGGCCCCGTCGAGGTTCAGGTGGATGCCGTCGCCCGCGAACCAACTGCCGCGGCCTACGGTGAAGCCATCCCAATCGAGGATTCGCAGCGTCGGGTGTCGCTTCGCGGCGGCTGCCAACTCGTTGTTGTGGCTGGTGTACAGGAACTCTGCCGGGAGGCCGCCGGGCAAGACGTAGGCGGTGTTCGTTCGATAGGTCAACCAGAACACTCTGGTCACACCCTGGGCTTCGGCTTCGGCCATCACCTGGTCGGCGGCGTTGGTGATCGATGCGTCGTCGTAGCCGGCCATCACCACCGTCGCCTCGCCGAGCCGTCCGTTCAGCGTGGTCCGCATCAACGGCAGCACACTGATCGGTACCTCGCCGAACCGTCCGCGGCAGCTGCCGACGACCAGCCGGCGGCAGCTCTCGGCGTCGAACGCCAGTCGATACGAGTTCCCGACGATGTCTCGTGGGTCGTTGCCGGTGCTCGAGTTCCACGCCATGCCCGCCATCGTCGAGTCGCCGATCAGGGACACGGGCGGGGCATCGATGGGAGGGGTCGCTGCCACGGCATTCGAACTCGAACCGAACACGGGCACGGGTACGGCAGCGATCGTCAAGGTCACCGCGGCGAGACGCAGTAACCACAACGGATGCCGTGTTGACATTGTTGCGGTGGTACCCAACAGAGCTCCCTCTCGAACCATCGCCGCTCCTAGAAGGTATCGGAATGGCACATGGGCAAATCAAGTCGCGATTGCCCGACAGGGCTTGACCAGCGGCCCGCTCGGGCTATCCGAGCACGATCTGCACGTGGTGGGTGACGCCGTCGTCGACGAGTGGTATCGGTGTTCCGCCGGCAAGCGTTGTGCCGTCGAGCTCGATCGAGGCAACGCCCCGACTGACACCTTGCGGGTTCTGCACCACGATCTCGTACCTCGCGCTGTGGTAGCGGAAGTCGATCTCGAAGCCGGGCCAGGCGCGGGGGATGCATGGGTCCACCACCAGCGTCGTGCCTCGGAGTCGGAATCCCAGGATCCACTCCGTGCCGGCCTGGTACATCCATCCCGCCGACCCGGTGTACCACGTCCATCCGCCACGGCCGACGTGCGGCGGCTCGGTGTACACGTCGGCCGCCATCACGTACGGCTCGACCTTGTAGCGGTGCACGCCGGCTCGTGTGCTGGCGTGGTTGATCGGGTTCAGCACGGAGAACAGTTCGCCGGCCCTGTCGCCGTCGCCCAGCGCGGCGAAGGCCAGCACCGACCAGATCGCACCGTGGGTGTACTGACCGCCGTTCTCGCGGATGCCCGGCAGGTATCCCTTGATGTAGCCGGGATCGACATCGGAGTGGTCGAACGGCGGGGTGAACAGCAGCACCAGGCCATCGCCGAGGCGGATGAGGAACTCGTTGACAGCGGCCATTGCTCGCTCGGCACGGACGGGGTTGGCCACGCCAGAGAGCACCGCCCATGACTGGGCGATCGAGTCGATCCGGCACTCGGCGTTCATCGCCGAGCCGAGTGGGGTGCCGTCGTCGAAAAACGCTCGTCGGTACCAGTCGCCATCCCAGCCGTCGGCTTCGAGGGCGCGCTCGAGCCCACTCATGTGTGCCTTCCACCGGTCGGCGCGCGCTTGCTCTCCACGATGTTCGGCGATTGGCACGAATGCGGCGAGGGCGATGTGCAGGAACCAGCCGAGCCAGACGCTCTCTCCGCGGCCGTCGTGCCCGACGCGATCCATGCCGTCGTTCCAATCGCCGGATCCCATCAACGGGAGCCCATGCAGGCCGACGGCGAGGCTTCGGTCGAGGGCGGCCGCGCAGTGCTCGAACAGCGTGACCGAGCCTGGTGTCGCTTCGGGCTGGAAGTAGTTGTCGGTCTGGTCGGGCCGCAAGACGGGCCCTTCGAGGTACGGCACCATCTCGTCGAGCACCGCCGTATCGCCGGTGACCGCGAGATAGCGGTCGACCGCGTACGGCAGCCATACACGGTCATCGGAGATGCGAGTCCGCACGCCACGCCCTGATGGTGGGTGCCACCAGTGCTGCACGTCTCCTTCGGTGAACTGCCGGGCGGCGGCGCGCAGCAGGTGCTCACGGGTCAGCTCGCGCTTGGCGGTCACGAGGGCGAGCACGTCTTGCAGCTGATCGCGGAACCCGTACGCACCGCCCGCTTGGTAGAACGCGGACCGTGCCCAGAACCGGCATGCCAGCGTCTGGTAGATCAGCCAATGGTTCAACATGATGTCGAGTGACCGGTCCGGTGTGCGCACTTGGATGGTGCCCTGCACGTCGTCCCAGTAGCTCATCACGCCGCGCAGCGTCGCCTCGTGCTCGGCCGCCCGCCCACGGCGAACGAGGTCGGCGACTGCGGTCGCGTCGTGGGCCTCACCGAGCAGCACGACCACCTCGGTCGCTGCGCCGTTGGCCAATTCGAACGTGGTCTGCAACGCGGTGCACGGGTCCAGCCCGGCGCCGCTCGCTTGTCGTAGCTGGTAGCCGCGGTCGAGGCCGGCGGGCCTCGCCGGGTCGCCGTTGCGGCCGAGGAACTCGGTGCGGTCGGCGGTCCACGCCGTCTGGCGTCCGCCGAGGTCGAAGAATGCGACACGCCCGGCGAACTCGGTGTTCCACGGATTGCGAACGAGGAGGGCGCCGGTCTCGGGGTCGAGTGACGTGACGATCCGTGGCGCGCTGGCTCCGCGCGACGTGCCGAGCACCCATTCTGCGTAGGCCGTGACCGACAGCCGCCGAGCCTTTCCGGATCGGTTCTCGATGGTCAGCACCGAGACCTTCAGAGGGTCGTCGAGCGTGACGTACTGCACCAAGCTGAGATGGATGCCGTCGTGCAGATGCTCGAACCGGCTGTACCCGGCGGCGTGGTGCGCCACGTAGGTCGAGCTCTCCAAGCGGATCGGCTGTGCGGTCGCACACCACACTTCGCCGGTGTCGTCGTCGCGCAGGTAGATCGCCTCGCTGATCGGGTCGGTCACCGGGTCGTTCGACCATGGCGTCAGCTGGTTCTCCCGGCTGTTGCCCGACCACGTGTAGCCCGCACCCGATTCGGAGACCTGGAACCCGAACGACGGGTTGGCGATCACGTTCAGCCACGGCGCAGGGGTCGATTGACCGGGGCCGAGGGTGGTCACGTACTCGCGTCCCTCGTCGGCGAACCCACCGAGCCCGTTGAAGAACTCCAACTCCTGGCGAAGTTCGGCGGGCACGTTCCGGGGCGGCTTCACCGTCGGCGGCGCCGGGCGCGGAACGATCGTCTCGGTCCGCTCGAGGCGAATCACCTGATCGGCCAGCGTGCCGCGGCGGCTGAGCAGCACGGCACGCGCCGCGGATTGCAACAGCGTGCGGTCTGCGTCGGTCAGTTGCTCGCCGCGCAGGATGAAGACGCCGCCGACACCGGGGTGGCCGTCCTGCACGGGGTTCGACTGGCTCGCCCGCACCAGAGCCTCCAGCGAGTCGTGGAGGTGCTGGGCATAGGTCGCGCCGTGCTCGTTGAGGATCACCAGATCGACATCGAGCACCTTGAGCCGCCAGTACTCGTGGGCGCGCAGCAGTTGCCGGACGATGTCGAGATCCTCCGCCTCGTCGATCCGCACGAGCACGATCGGCAGGTCGCCGGAGATGCCGTGTGCCCACAGCCCGGGGGCGCCCCGATCGTTGCGTTCCAGCAACGTGGGCGATGGCCGCAGCGAGGGGTCCGAATAGAGGATCCGGTTCGCCAGGCGCTGGAACAGATGTGCCTCGTCTGAGTCGATGCCGAGGTGGTGCAGCTGGACCTGCGCCTGCGTCCACGCCAGGATCGCGGCGCGCTCGTAGACGGCGGGCTCGCGGTACTTGTCGGCAAGGTCGAGTGCTGCCTCCCGCGACGCGGCCACGCCGGTCGAGAACGTCGCGTGGACCGCAGTGCCGGGAGCCAAGGTGACGCGGTACCGCAGGCTGAAGATCGGGTCCAGCACGGCACCGACGGTGTTGGACAGCGGTCGCCCATCAACGACCGAAACAGCGGAGCGGACCGAGTGATCTCTGCCGAGGAACCGAGAGCGATCCGTCTCGTACTGGACCATCCCGCTGGTCTCGCCGTCGACTGCGGCGACATGTGCAGCCCAGATCGGGTGCTCGAGGCTCGACCTCGGTCGCCTCGTCGCCAGCAGTGCCCCGATGCCGGGGACGAACTCGGTTTGGACGAAGAGGTTCTGGAACGCCGGGTGCGCAACGTCGGCGGCCTGCGGAGCGAGCGCGATCTCGGCGTACGACGTGATCTCGATCTGGCGGTGCTGCGTGCCGAGGTTGGTCAAGGTCAGGCGGCGGATCTCGGCATCGTGTTCAGCCGAGACGACAACCGTGAGGTGCGTGGCGATCGATCCGTCGCGGCGCGAGAACTCTGCCTTGTCTTCGGTGTAGATGACGTCGTAGCGATCGGCTTCCTTGCCGCTCGGCTGGTGGCCCGCTGACCACACGACGCCACTGTCCACGTCGCGCAGGAACAGGTAGCTGCCCCACGAGTCACGGGTCACGTCTTCGCGCCAACGGGTCACGGCCTGATCGCGCCAGCGGCTGTACCCGGACCCGGCGGCGGTGACCATGACTGCATAGCGCCCGTTCGACAGCAGGTGCGTTCGCGGGATCGCGTCGTGGGGAGAGCTGAAGCGGCGAGGCAGCGGCGGCACGAGGTCGCGCACATCGGCGCCCTTGACCTCCTCGGCACGTGGCCGCGCCACGAGGACGTTGCGCGGCATGCGCTCCTGCAGCAGCAGCTCGGTCGCCTCGACGATCGGGTCGGCGTGGAAGCGTTCGACCATGACCCGGTTGTGCAACACGTTGCCGAGCGACACCAAGGTCATCCCCTGGTGATGCGCCATGTAGCTCTTCACGACCGCGACCGTCGCCCCTTCCGGCAGACGTCGCGACGTGTAGTCGAGCGCCTCCCGGAAGCCGTAGCGCCCGCTGCCGCCGGCCTTGGCCAAGCGGGCGAAGTTGCGGACAGCAGCCTCCGGATCGACCATCGCCGCCAGCCCGGTCGCGTACGGTGCGATCACCAGGTCGTCGCTCAACCCGCGCTTCAGGCCGAGGCCCGGCACACCGAAGCTCGAGTACTGGTAGGTCTGGGCCAGGTCACGGGCGTTGAAGCCCGACTCGGAGATGCCCCACGGCACGCTTTGCTCCGACGCGTACTGCATCTGCCTGGCAACCACCAGCCGGTGCGTCTGCTCGAGCAGGCTGTTGGCCGGGGCGCGCATCACCAGCATCGGCATGAGAAACTCGAACATCGACCCCGACCACGAGATCAGCGCCGATCCGCGGCCCACCGGGGTGAGCGAGCGGCCCAACCGGAACCAGTGGTCCGGTGGCACGTCGCCCTTGGCGATCGCGATGAAGCTGGCGAGGCGGGCCTCGGATGCCAGCAG
>JANPOJ010000040.1:0-11150 GCA_031427935.1 Ilumatobacteraceae bacterium
CCGCAGTAGATCAATGGTGGCTACGGCCACTGCTGCTCAAGCAGTGCCGCAGTATGGCCCGTGTCGAGGGGGGCGGATGCTCCGTAGCCCGGCAGATCCCATGCCACGACTCGGCGGCCATTGGCCAATGCTCGCAACTGCGGCTCCCACGACAACCGGCTGCCGCCGAGGCCGTGGAGCAGCAGCAGTGGGGCGCCATGGCCGGCCTCGCGCCAGGCAAACCGTTCGCCGTCGACGTCGGAGGCAACCATCATCGCGCCTAGTCTTTCCTGCTCACCGATATTTGTCAACGGTGTTGACATCGCTGTCGCGGCCATCCACAATCGGTGCCATGACGGTCGATCGCGACGAGCTGGTGCATCGGGTCCGGGCCATGGGCCCGGTGATCGCCGAACGTGCCGTGCGCTACGACCGCGAAGCCAGCTTCCCGTTCGAGAACTTCGCCGACTTCCGTCGAGCCGGGTTGTTGGCCCTGTGCGTGCCGGCGCAGCACGGCGGTCTCGGTGCCAGCTATGCCGACTACGTGCGCGTCAGCGAGGAGATCGGCCGCTACTGCGGGGCCACGGCGCTCACGTTCAACATGCACAACGCGACGATGCTGTGGTGCGGCGAGGTAGCCGATTCGCTGACCATGTCGGACGGCGAGCGCGCCCGCCACGACGAGATCAGGGCATCGATGTTCCATGGCGTGGTCGAGCACGGTTACATCCACAGTCAGCCCTTCAGCGAAGGCCTGGCACCAGGCGCGACATCGGGCGTGGCCACTCGGGCCCGGGCGGTCGACGGCGGCTGGCGCGTCACCGGGCGCAAGATCTTCGCATCGCTGTCGGGTGCGGCCAACTTCTACAACGTGATCTGCCAGGTGTCAGGCGACGACACGATCCGCTTCCTCGGCGTGCCGGCCGAAGCCGAGGGTGTCTCCCTCGCCGACGACTGGGACCCACTTGGCATGCGCGGCACGGTGTCGCGCACCCTGCTGATGGACGATGTCTTCGTGCCGGAGGCCAACGAATGGCTCCCTGCGGGGATCTACAACCAGGCCGCCGATCGCTACCCGTGGTTGTTCTTGTCGCTCTGCCCGAGCTACCTCGGGTTGACCGGTGGGGTGCTCGACGCAACGCGTGCGTACCTCCGCGGCGAGCTTCCCGGCCAGGCGGCCGGGGCACGGCGCGACCATCCCATCAAGCAGGTCGGGTGGGCGCAGATGCAGCTCCGTCACCAGCAGTCCAGGGCGTTGTTGTACCGCGCAGTCGACGAGGCCACGCTGGACCCCGACCAGGATGCGCTCGTGCTCGGATGGTCGGCTGCGTACACCGTGATGGAGCACGCCGCCGAGGTGGCATCGACAGCGATCCGCGTCTGTGGTGGCCAGGCGATGCTGAAGCACCTACCACTCGAGCGCATGTACCGCGACGCCCGCCTCGGCTCGTTGATGCTGCCGTGGAGTGCCGAGGTGTGCTTGGAGCGGCTGTCGACGGCTCGCCTCTACGACTGATCGGCCGAGAAACGTGGCACGCCTGACCCCCGACCGCATCGTGAGTGCCGCGATCAAGGTGATCGGGGAGGTGGGGTCGGAACAGTTCTCGGTGCGCAAGCTCGGCGACGCACTCGATGCGGATCCGACGGCGATCTATCGCCACTTCCGCAGCAAGGACGCGCTGCTGCGGGCGATGGGCGACCGCAGCCTCTCCGGAGTCGCCGACGACCTACCGACGTCGTCGTGGCGTGACTGCATCCGCGAGCTGAGCATTCGAATCCGCGCCGCGAACCTGGCCCAGCCCACGCTCGCCTCGCTGGTTCGCGGCGCTCCGCCGAGACATCGCAACGAGTTGCTGATCACCGAGACGATGCTCGGCCAGCTGCGTGATGCGGGCTTCGACACCGCGACCTCCGCGCAGGCGTACCACGCCGTGATCGAACTGACCATCGGGTCGGCGACCATTGATTCGACCCTGGCATCGATGGCAGAGTCGAAGCGCGATCGGACGTACGCCGAGTGGAGGTCGGACTACGCGGCGCTCGATGCCGAGACCTTTCCGCATTCGGTCGAGATGGCGGCATCGCTGTACCCCGGAACGGCCGACGAGCGCTTCGTGTTCGCGCTCGACCGTCTGCTCGATGGCCTCGCCGCGCAACTCGTACCGCGCCCGTCGTGAGTTGTGGCAGCGTCTTCCCATGAGCGACTACATCGATGTCAATCGGGCGAACTGGGACGACCGGGCCGCAGCACATGCAGCCTGATAGTCGAACGGTCGTCAGAAGAACGGCAGGTACTGCTCGAGCTCCCACGGCGACACCGTCTCGACGTCCCACGTCCCGTCGGCCGCCTGCCACTTGGCCAACTCATCTCGACGAATGGTCAAGAAGGCCCTCACCAGATCCGGCCCCATGGCCTCGCACAGCACCGTGTCGGCCTCGAGCGCGGCGAGCGCCTCGCCGAGATCGTGCGGCGTGTGCCGATCGGTGTTCGGCTTGCTGTCGCCGTCGCCGACTTGCGGGTCGCCGCAGTCACGACCGTCGACCACCCCCAACAGCGCGGCATTGAGCATCACTGCCGCAGCGAGGTACGGGTTGGCACTCCCGCACGGCATGCGGTTCTCGATCCGCGTCGCCGGCCCGCGTTCCCACGGGACGCGGTAGGTGCTGATGCGGTTGTCGAGGCCCCAGTTGGCCCAGTACCCGGCGATGATCCCGGGGATCAATCGCTTGTAGCTGTTGACCAGCGGCGCCGACATCGCCGCCATCCCTTCGTGATGGGCGATGACGCCGCCGAGGCACTGCCGCGCCAGGTTCGACAACCCGTGCTCGCCGCTCGCGTCGTCGAAGGCGTTGGCACCGCCGTGGACCGGTGTCAGGGACATGTTGATGTGCAGTCCGCTGCCGACGAGATGCGCCATCGGCCGGCCCATGTACGTGATCCAGTACCCCTTGCGTGCCGCCAGCTCGCGCGTCATCTCCTTGCAGATGAACGCCCTGTCTGCGGCATCGAGCGCCGGGCCGTAGCGCATGTTGAGCTCCATCTGTCCGGGGTGGAACTCCCCCATGATCCCTTCGATGTCGAGCTCGCACTGCTCTGCGGCGTCGTACATGTCGAACATCAGCCCGGTGTTGTCGCCACCGAGGCCGACACCGTACACACGGTGCGACGGAAGGTGCAACGGACCGAAGCCTCCGGGCGCCTCGGGGTCGGGTTGCATGACGTAGAACTCCATCTCGTATCCGAGATGTGGTTCGTACCCGAGCGATGCCCAGGCCTCGACCGCGCGCTTCAAGGCTCCTCGCGGGCACAGCGCCAACGGTTGGCCGTTGTACTCGAGATCGGCGATGGCGACGTCGGTGTCGACTTCCCATCCCGGCCGAATCGACTCGGCCAGCGGCAGCGTCGACAGATCGGCAAACCCGACGTCGGGGCCGTAGCCATCGACCGGCAAGATGTCGCGATTGATCCCCATCGTCAACGTCGTGACGGCGTGATGGCCGTGCTCGTGCAATCTGGCGCGCGGCACGTACCGCCCGTGCGACAGCCCATTGAGGTCAGCCCACATCACCCGAACACGACGATTCCCCATGGCCGGTGACGCTAGCGATTCAGGTGTGGTGCACGGTGTGCTGGCCGACGTGCTCGATCGCTTCCTTCTTGCTGGCGACGGCCCAGATCACGGCGACCGCCAACAAGATGAGTGCCAGGTGGCGACCCCAGAGCTCGGATGCGACCGGCGCGGTCTCTTTCCAGAACTGCGAGTAGATCGCCAGCAGCACGGTGGCCAACCCGATGATGGCAGCGACGAGATCGAGCGGCTTCTTCGTGGCAAAGCTCTTCAAGGCCCCGACGCACAGCATCATGTAGACGACGCTGATCAGGAAGCCACCGATGCGCGAGGCGATCAGGAAGGCGTTGAACACGTCGGTGTTGAAGAACGCCGCAGGACCGGCCGGGTCGATGAGGTCCGTTCCGTACTTGACCAGGGCGATCAGTGTCGTGATCACCGTGATGATCAGGATCACCAAGCTCGCCATCGCCGGGAGTGATTTGGCGTTGAGCTTCGCCAGCGGCTTGGGCAAGAGACCATCGCGCGACAGCGTGAACAGACCGCGGGCGGCAGCGAGCTGGAACCCGATGCCGACGGCCAGGATGTCGAGCAAGATGGCCAGATCGATCCAGACGGCGAAGAACCGGTTCAGGTAGATGTCGGCGAGCGCGGAGAAGTCGCCGCCCGCTGCCGGGTCACCGATCGCCAGCGTGTACTGGGTGATCAGATAGAAGGCACCGACGATCAAGATCGTCGCGACGACCGCTTTGGGGATCGATTTCTGCGGGTCCTTCGACTCCTCGCCGAGCGCGGCAGCGAGCTCGAACCCGATGAACATCAAGATCGCGAAGAGCAGCCCCTTGAACACCGACCCTCCTTCGGCGACGTTGCCCGGGTTGAACGACTTCAGGCTGTTGCCGCCGGGCCCACCGTCGGAGATGACCTTGACCGCCAGCACCAAGAACGGGATGATCGACAGCACGATCAGCACCAGTTGGGCTTTCACCGAGATCTGCACGCCCATGACGTTGGCGCCGAACATCAGCAAGGCGATGATCAGGGCCCAGACCCACCAGGCCAGATCGAGGCCCATGTGACTGTCGAAGAACGACCTGGCCCACAAGCCGCCGATGATCGCGATGCCGGGCCCGGCGAGGGCGATGGCGGCTATGTGATAGGTGCCCGCGCAGAACGCCGCGGTGCGCTTGCCGAGTGAGTGGGCGATGAACTCGTAGACGGTTCCGGTCCCGCTGAATCGCTTGGCGAACTCGCTCAACGTCCAGCCGATCCCCAACACGCCGATCGTCGTCAGCAAGATGACGAACGGTCCGGCGCCCGGAGCGAGCGAGAAGGCGATCAGCCCACCCAGCACACCCCCGGAGAACACCGGGCCGACCGCCAGCGACTGGGCGACACAGTCGACCGTGCTCAGCTGTCCGCCCGCGAGTTTCGGAGCCTCTACGAACATGCGAATCCCCTCTCGAAGATCGGCACCCCCACGGGCCAATCCTTCGGGGCCGAACGATAACACGCCGGGACCCTGGGTTTGGGCTACTGCCTCAGGGCCTTCACCGTCTCGCGCAGGGGATCGCCGAAGTCACGCAACAGGGCGATGCCGGCCATCCGCAACACCGCGTTGTCGAGCACGCTGTTGGCAGGGCGCGGCGCGGGTCGTGCCGGGGTGAGTTCCGCTGTCGTGATCGGCCGCACCATGTCGGGGTCCTTGCCCATCGCTGCGACCACCTCGCGGGCGAAGCCGTACCAGCTGGTCGGTGTCTGATTGGTCACGTGATGGATTCCGCTGCGTCGCTCGACCGCGATGCGCCGGACCATCGGTGCCAGGTCGGCGGTGAACGTCGGATGGCCGATCTGATCGGAGACGAATGCCAAGTCCTTGTGTTGGGTGGCCAAGCGCATGATCGTCTTCACCATGTTGGAGCCGTGCTGACCGCAGACCCACGAGGTGCGCACCACCGCTGCGTCGGGGCCGATCGCCAGCGCCTCGCGCTCCCCGAACAGCTTGCTGGCCCCGTACACGCTCTGCGGGTTGGGATCGTCCCACTCGTGGTACGGGCGATCGAGCAACCCGTCGAAGACGTAGTCGGTACCGATCTGCACCAGCCGCGCACCCGCGCGATCGCAACTCTCGGCGAGCCAACGAACGGCCAGGCCGTTGTGCGCGATGGCGCGGCCCGGGTCGCCCTCACACGCGTCGACGGCAGACCATGCCGCGCAGTTGACCACGACATCGGGGCGCAGCATCGACACGGCGCCATGCACCGCGTCGCGGTCGCTGATGTCGAGGTCGTGATGCGTCGTGGCGACGACGTCGTCACCGGCGGTCTCGCAACACCGGACGAGATCGATTCCGAGCTGCCCTCCGGCACCGGTGATCAGCAACCGCATCTAGAAGCCGGCCCTGGCCTTCAGTGGCTCCCACCATGCCCGGTTGTCGCGGTACCACTCGACGGTCGCGGCTAGACCGTCGACCAGGTTGTGTTCAGTCTTCCAACCGAGCGCGGTGACCTTGTCGTGGGTGATCGAGTAGCGCCGATCGTGACCGAGGCGGTCTTCGACCGGCGTGATGAAGCTCTCGTCACGCCCGGTCAGCTCCAGCAACCGGTGGGTGAGCTCGCGGTTGGTGATCTCGTTGCCGGCACCGATGTTGTAGACCTCGCCGACGTTGCCGGATCGCAGCACGAGGTCTGCGGCGGTGTTGTGATCGTGCACGTGGATCCAGTCGCGGATGTTGCCGCCGTCGCCGTACAGCGGCACGTTCTGGCCGTCGAGCAGGTTCGTGGTGAACAGCGGGATCACCTTCTCCGGGAACTGGTATGGCCCGAAGTTGTTGCTGCACCGCGTGACCAGCACGGGCAGGCCGTGAGTCGTGTGGTAGCTGAGGGCGATCAGATCACTGCCCGCCTTGGCGGCAGAGTACGGCGACCGCGGCGACAAGGCGTCGGTCTCGGTGAACGACCCGTGCTCGATGGAGCCGTACACCTCGTCGGTCGAGATGTGCAGGAACCGCTGCACCCCCACTCGGCGGGCCACATCGCACAACACGTTGGTGCCGAAGCAGTTGGTGCGAACGAACGAGTAGCCGTCCTTGATCGATCGATCGACGTGTGTCTCGGCGGCGAAGTGCACGACGGCGTCATGGCCGTCCATCGCGGTCAACACATCGTCCTCGTCGCAGATGTCGGCGTGCACGAACGTGAAGCGACGGTCGTCGAGCACGTCGCGGATGCTCGCCAGGTTCCCGGCATACGTGAGCGCGTCGAAGATCGTCACCTCGTCGTCGCTGTTGGTCTGCAGCCAACGCACGTAGTTCGAGCCGATGAACCCCGCAGCTCCGGTCACGAACAGCTTCATTCAGGTCCTCATCGGGAAGTAGGGACGGCGACCTTCCGGAAGGTCGGCACGGAGCGGGTTGGTCTGATCGCGGGTCGACAGGATCGGGTCGCCGATTCCCCAATCGGCGTCGACCGCTGGGTCGCTCCACAACACGCCGAGCTCGTCAGCCGGGTTGTAGTAGCCGTCGACCAGGTAGGTGATGACCATGTCGGTGATCGCCGCGAAACCATGGGCGACGCCCGGGGGGATGAACACACCCGCGTGGTTGTCGCCGGTGAGGTCGAGCGCGAGGGTGGCGCCGTCGGTCGGCCCGCCCGCGCGCAGGTCGTGGAGCACGACACGGGCGTGCCCGAACGGCACGTACCAGTAGTCGGCCTGGTGCAGGTGATAGTGCAGGCCGACCAGCGCTCCTGCCTGACGGTTGGCGCGATTGCCCTGCACCATCTCGCGACCGTTGGGAAACCACTCGCGGCGATAGGTCTCGATGAACAGGCCGCGTTGGTCACCATGGATCGACGGGTCGACGACCCACACACCCGCGATCTTGTCGCTTTCGGTCACGGTTGGCATGGACGCTGCCTCGCTTGCTGTTGGCTCATTCGACGTCGATCTGGCAATGATCGCCGACCATCAACCGCAGGGCGCGGGGTCGGACTTGCGAGCGGATGACAATCGCCTCTTTGCCGATCAAGCTGTCTTCGAGGCGCTGGATGTCGATCACCTTGCTGCGCTCCATGATCACGGAGTGCTCGACCTCGCTGTTGACGATCTCGCAACCGTCGCCGATCGCCGAGAACGGGCCGACGAAGCTGTCGGTGATCACGGCCCCCGACCCGATCACCAGCGGGCCGCGCAGGATCGAGTTGGTCACGGTCGCGCCTGCTTCGATGATCACGCGGCCATCGATGGTCGACGCCTCGTCAACCTTGCCGTCGACCCGGGTCTCGATCTTCTCCAGCAAGAGGCGGTTGGCCTCGAGCAGGGGCGTGAGCTTGCCGGTGTCGATCCACCACCCGGTCAGCAGCTCACAGCGCACCCGCTTGCCCTGATCGACGAGCCACTGGATCGCGTCGGTGATCTCCAACTCGCCTCGCGGCGACGGGTCGATCGCACGGACGGCTTCGTTGATCGTGCGGTCGAACAGGTACACCCCCACCAGGGCCAGATCGCTCGGCGGGTCAGCCGGCTTCTCGACCAGTCGCACGACGTTGCCATCGTCGTCGAGCTCGGCGATGCCGAAGCGGTGCGGGTCGGGGACCTGCTTGAGCAAGATCTGTGCGGTCGGCGGGTCGGCCCCCTCGCGTGCCGACTCGAACGCATGCACGAACGCGCCGAGGTCCTGCTCGAGCAAGTTGTCGCCGAGGTACATCACGAAGTCGTCGTCGCCCAGGAAGTCCTCGGCGATCAGCACGCAGTGGGCGAGGCCCAACGGCGCATCTTGGGGGATGAACGTGAACGTTGCTCCGAAGCGGGCACCGTCGCCG
Organism: Ilumatobacteraceae bacterium; assembly: GCA_031427935.1. Lineage (GTDB taxonomy): Bacteria > Actinomycetota > Acidimicrobiia > Acidimicrobiales > Ilumatobacteraceae > JAENVT01. The sequence goes on from JANPOJ010000040.1 coordinate 8,369, forward strand.
AGCGCAGCCATCACCTCGGCACGCGTATCGCCGACGATCACGCCGATCTCGGTGATGCCGGCAGCGACCATCGCCTCGATCCCATAGAACAGGATCGGCTTGTTGGCGACCGGGACCAACTGCTTGGCGCTGGTGTGTGTGATCGGCCGCAACCGGGTGCCGGCGCCGCCGGCGAGAATGAGAGCCTTCATGACAGTCGCATAGTATGGCGGGGCGCGCTATGCATTCGCTGCCGGCGCTGGGCCTTGCCCCCGGAAGTAGGCCAGCACTGCGTCGGAACCGTCGCCCAACAGCAGCACAGCGTTGCCCCCGATCGTCTTGCCGAACACAGGCAGCGAGAAGGTGGCAATGCCGCCATCGACCGCTGATCGCAACGATGCGGCCGCCGCGATCGGGTCGAGCTCGTCGTCGACTCGAAGCGACGACCCGATGGCGGTGACGAGGCGACCCGCCGCGAACGGGTCGACCTTGATGCGATCCAGCGCCGTCTGCAACGCCAGGTTGACGAACTGCTGCTGGCGCTTGGTCCTCCCGAGGTCCGACGCAGGATCCTCGTGCCACTTGTCGTCGCGGTACTCCTCGTAGTGGCGGCTGCGGGCATAGCCGAGCGCCTGCACCCCACCGAGGATGTGGCACCCCGGTTCGGTGATGTTCAACCCGGTGCTGACATCTCGCGTGGCGAAATCGACGCAGATCTGCACCCCACCGAGCGCATCGACCAGCGACTTGAAGCCGGAGAAGTCGATCTCGACGTAGTGATGGATGGGCAGGCCGAGCTCGTTCTGCAACGTTTGCACGAGGACCTCGGGCCCGTCGTTGAACGCCGAGTTGATCCGCCGCTTGCCGTCGTGACCGGGGACCTGGACCCACAGGTCGCGTGGGATCGACAGCAAGGCCGCGTCGCCGGTGGACTTGTCGCGCCGCAGGATCATGATCGTGTCGCTGCGATGACCCGATACGTCGGCCTCGGTGCCGATCCCTCCGGCGTCGGCCGCTGTCGGGTCGGCGCCCGCCCTGCTGTCGGAGCCGACGAGCAGGAAGTTCTCGATCGACCCGCTCGACTGGTCGAAGCTGGATGCCACGCCCGGTACCCGCTCGACCGAATCGATGGTCTTGCGCGCCGCGATCAACATGCCCGTGGCGCCAAGCACCCCCACGACCGCAGCCATCGCCAACAGGCTCGGAAGCCGGCGGCGACGTCGCTGGCGCGGAGCAACGTCGGGGGCGAGCACGGACCGAGGGTACTTGCGCACCCGACCCGTTGTCCGGCACCCCTACCGGAGGTGAACGATGTCGCCGGTGTCGAATCGATGGATGATGCCGCAGTCGTCGAGCACGACGAGCCGCCCGTCATGCGTCACGTCGAGCGCTCTGCCCTCGACCGACGAGTCCGTCAGTTCGACGCGGACCGGTTGGCCGATCGTCGCCAACGACGCCCGGTACAGCTCGACGATGTCGGGCGGAAGTTGGTCGTAGGCGTCGAGCATGGCGTGGAGCACCTTCAGCGGTTCGATCCCGTCACCCAGGCACGCCGCGCCATCCGGCGCCCACCCGACGTTGAGCCCGATCCCGACGACGACATACGCCGGCCCGCTCCCGCCCGACTCGTTGCCACCGGACTCGTTGCCACCGGATTGGGCCAGCACACCGGCCAGCTTGCGACCATCGAGCAGCAGGTCGTTCGGCCATTTCAACGAGGGCGACACGCCGGCGATCTCGACGCAGGCCTGCGCGGCCGCCAGCGCCACGCGTTGGGTGAGCTCATGAGGGTGCTCGGGCACCACCCGGAACAGCAGCGAGACCAGCAGGTTGGCGCCCGCCGGAGCGATCCACTGACGGTCGAGACGGCCGCGTCCGGCGGTTTGGTGCCGGGCCATCAGCACGCTGCGATCGGGCGCGCCCGAGGCCGCGGCGGCCAAAAGATCGGCGTTGGTGCTGCCTGTTTCATCGACGACCGTGATCAGCCATGTGGCGCGGGGAGTACCCATGAAGCAAGATTGGCACTCGTGCTCACCAAGATCCTGATCGCCAACCGTGGAGAGATCGCCGTCCGCGTCATTCGTGCCGCCCGCGACCTCGGAATCAAGACGGTCGCGGTGTATAGCGAGCTCGATCGCGATGCGCTGCATGTGCGCCGCGCCGATGAGGCATACGCGCTCGGTGGGCAGACCGCCGCCGAGAGCTATCTCAACACCGAGGCCATCCTCAAGGCGATCGAAGACAGTGGCGCCGACGGCGTGCATCCCGGGTATGGGTTCTTCAGCGAGAACGCCGACTTCGCCAGGGCGATCACTGCCAAAGGTGTCACGTTCATCGGTCCGCCGCCGGAAGCGATCGACGAGATGGGCGACAAGGTCAGTTCGCGCCGGGCAGCCCAGCGTGGGGGCGCACCGATCGTGCCGGGCACGACCGAGTTCGCCAAGTCTGCCGACGAGATCCTGGCGTTCGGCGCCGAACACGGCTACCCCCTCGTGATCAAGGCTGCGTACGGCGGTGGCGGTCGGGGCATGAAGGTCGTACAGAGCGCCGATGAGGTGCAAGCGGCGATGGAGAGCGCCAAGCGCGAGTCGAAGGCGTTCTTCGGCCGCGACGAGATCTACATCGAGCGATACCTCACCTGGCCGCGCCACGTCGAGGTGCAGATCGTCGGCGACCAGCACGGCGATGTGGTGTGGATCAGCACCCGCGACTGCTCGGCGCAGCGCCGCCACCAGAAGCTGATCGAGGAGGCCCCTGCCGACAACCTCGGGCCCGGCGTCGAAGCAGCGATGGGCGAAGCGGC
>JANPOJ010000041.1:0-12796 GCA_031427935.1 Ilumatobacteraceae bacterium
CCGGACCGAGACCGTCGGTACCGAGATCTGTGGGCCGCTCGTGGTCGCCGTGGCGGTCGTCGCAGAGGACGTGGTCGTTGTCGCACCGGGCACCGTGGTCGACGGGCTGCTCGGATCGCCCTGCGGTGTGTCCGACGTAGCCGTCGTCGGGACTCCCGTCGGATCGCCCGTGGCCGGATCGTTGGGTACCGGGACTGAGCCGCTGCCCGACGATTGAATCTCCGACGAATCGATGTGCTGCACGGCCGGTCGCGGCACATCACCGGGTTCGGAGTACACACTCGTCACGGGACCCAACCCGAGGCCCGTGACAGCGATCATCGTGCCGGCCATCGTCGATGCCGCGGGAGCTGCCACCAGCCGGCCGAAGAGCGACAGCTGGGCCAGCCACGACAGAGGGCCCATCGCTTTGCGCAGATCGCCGATGGAGATCTGCAGGAAGGCGCGGACCATGGCGGGATCGAACTGCGTGCCCGCACATCGGGTCAGCTCGCGTCGTGCCTCATGGATCGTCATCGGCTTCTTGTAGGAACGCGCGGCAGTGATCACGTCGAACACGTCGGCGACGGCGACGAGGCGGCCTGCGTAGGAGATGTCGGTTCCCGAGAGGCCGGACGGATACCCCGACCCGTCGAACTGCTCGTGGTGTTCGCCGATTGCACGGGTCCATTCGCCGAGCCAATCGGCGATCGGGCCCTGGATCAGATCCAGACCCTCGGCTGGGTGTGACTTCAGGAGCGTCCACTCCTCGGCCGTCGGCTTCCCGGGCTTGCGGAGGATCTCGCCGGGCACGCGCAGCTTGCCGATGTCGTGCAGCAGGGCGGCCCAGCGCACCTTCTCGCGGTCTTCGTTGCCGAGTTGCAGTTGAGCGGCCAGGAGGTCTGACAGGGCGCGGACCCGTTCGGAGTGCCCGCGAGTCAGCGGGTCGTGGTGGTTCAGCGCCGCCACCAAGGTGAGTAGCTCGGTGGCCCCCGCCCGAGTGGTCGGTGCGACCTTGCTCTGCTGCAATTGCTTGGTGAGCTGTCGAGTCGTGCCGGTGCGCAGCGCGACCGAGAATCGCGACGGCACGTGGTCCGGGAAGACAAGTGACAGCCGCAACAGCGCAGCGAGGGGCAACAGCCGCCGCGCCACACGCTCGGTGAGGAACAACGCCGCTGTCGAGGTCGCGAGCATGCCGACCAACCAGACGGCGCGCCCGGGCATGGTGCGCGGAGAGACAATCAGCCGGGACATCACCGCCGACCACACCAGGGCGGCCGCGATCGGGGTGGCGAAGGCGACCAATCGGATACCGGCCGCGGCCAACGGGTGACCACGCCATGATCTGAGTTGCTGGCGTGTAGGCGCGACACCGAGAGGCACACATCGTTGTCGGCCGGGTCACGCTGCAGTTGAGGAATCTTGACGAGAAAGGACCATTGGGCCGCCGGACGAAGCGGCCCAATGGCGAGCGACGAGGAGGAGAAGGGGTTGACTCGATCGCTTTGTGCATCAGGTCGTGCGCCGCAGCCGACAAGTTCCCGGCGCCGTCGGATTTATGAGATCACTGCGTTGAACACGTGCGAACCGACGACACCCAACAGGGCGCCGACCGCGGCACCGGCCACGATGTCGGAGACGTGGTGGATGCGCACGTAGGCGCGGCTGATTGCGACGACGACGGCGACCGAGTACCACGCCGGCGCCCACCCGTTCCCCGTCGCCATGGTGAGGACTGCCGCGGCGAAGAAGGCCGACGAGGCATGACCACTGGGAAAGCTCGACGTCGACGGGCGTCGAACGGGAAAGCGCGGGTCGCCCGACTCCGTCGGTCGAGTGCGTCGGAACAGACGCTTCAACCCCTGGTTGACGATCAGGCTCTCGGCGCCGATCAGCGCTGACAGGGTGACCGACTGGCGGATGGTCGTCGGATCGATGATCGCTCGACCGATGCCGATCAGGTGCCAGATCACGCTGAAGTCGCCGAGGTAGCTGGCGGTCTTGAACACGGGGTCGGTGACAGTGTTGCCGCGCAGTCGTTCGAGCTGTTCGTCTCCCCAGCGGTCGAGCGAGCCGACCGCCCTCACGCGACGAGCGCGGCGTGTTGCAGCGGTGCTTCGATCGCGGCCAACGCAGGATCGCCCCCGAATGCGGGGCACCACTGCTGAAACGAGCACGACGTGCACAGCGGACCCTGGCGAGGCAGGAAGGTGCCGGTGGTGCAGGCCCGCTCGACCGCCTTCCACACCGCCGTCGTACGGGTGGTGATGAACTTCACCGATTGGGCAGAGGGGAGCGCGGTGATGGTCTCGCCCGTGCGCAGGTACATCAGCTTGATTGCCGAGGGGCGGCGACCGAGCACCTCTTCACACAGGAACGAATAGAAGTGCACGCCCGCCAGGCGACCCTGCTCGTACTTCAACCCCGGGGCGCGACCCGTCTTGTAGTCGGTGACGACCAACCCGCCATCGGCGTCGAGCTCGAGCCGGTCGATGATGCCGCGCAGTGCCAGCGAGCCGACCTGCGCCTCGAGACGGATCTCGAGACCGATCTCGCGGATGACGGTGGGATCCTCCATGCGGAAGTAGGCCTCGACGAGCGACCACGCGTCGGCCACGAAGGTCTGCTGCTGAGCCTCGTCGAGGTTGAGCAGGGTGAAGTCGGGGTCGATCGAGTACTCGTCGACCGCTTGCTGGAAGCATTCCCGTGCGGAGTCCATGGTGCGTGCCGCGGCGGGCCGGATGAACAGGAGCTCGAGAACGCGGTGGACCAGGGAACCTTTGGTCATGTGGGGGCTGGGTGACTCGGGAAGTCGTTCGATGCTGGCGAACCGGAAGGCCATCGGGCACGAGGTGAACGCCTCGACACGACTGGGCGAGAGGCTGGTCGGCACCGGATACATGACCCCATCGTAGAGAAGGGGTGCGCGACAGTGGACGATCGTCGCGTCGGTGCAGCTAGACGTTGCTACCAGCGGTGGTGACGACGTGGTTCGCCAGGTCTCGGGCGATGGTCCACGGATCTTGCAACGGCCCGAAGTGGCCGATGTGATCGTATCGAAACAGCGTGCCGCTGACGAGGGCATCGGCCAGTGGCGGCCCGAGACGGGCGGGATTCGGCCCTGGCTCGTCGCGCCCGACCGCCACGGCGATCGGCGTGGTCAGGTGCTGCACGGCGCTGAGCTCGATCTGGCGACCGTTCTCGAAGATCTGGGCTTCGACCTCCGGCAAGCACTTCAGACGGACCCGACCGTCGGGCTGCTCGGCGAAGCCGTTGTCGACGTAACCGGCCAGAAAGCCGGCGTGGATCTGATTGAACGGAGGTCTGCCTGCATAGCGGTAGAGCACGTCGGCACGCGAGTCGAACTCGGCCCGCCGGCGACGCGCCGCGGCGCCCATCACGTTCTGCCCCTCCTTGGACACATCGTCGGGGAAGATGATGGGCTCGAACAAGAACATCGACGCGAAGGTGGACGGCACGTTCCGCTCGGTCAGCAGCAACGCCGCCCCGCCCATCGAATGCCCGAACCCGTGGATGGTCTCGACGCCGATGTTCTCGGTGACTGCGGCGACATCCTCCGCCATTCGATCCCAGCCGTAGTCGATGTCGGGCGACGCGCTGGAATCGCCGTGGCCGCGGAAGTCGAAGGCCACCACACGAAACCGGTCGGCGAGGTGGTCGGCGAACAGCTGATACATGGCGCCGCACAGTCCGGTGGCGTGGGCGATCAGCAACACCTCACCACTGCCACCGAGCTCGTAGCCGGCGATCTGCGATCCGTCGTTGCTCTCGACCGTCCACGAGGGGCCCACGGGCACATCTCTACCAGCACTAGCGTGATCTCCACGAAAGGGGCCGACGTGATCGCTGAGCAACTGATCAGTTTCGGTACCGATCCGCTGACGTATCGGCATTGGCGGCTGGCGTTCGACGGGCCGGTTGCGACGGTCACCATGGCGGTCACGCCGAGCGCCGGGCTTCGCGACGACTACGAGTTGAAGCTCAACTCGTACGATCTCAGCGTCGACATCGAGCTGTACGACGTCGTGCAGCGGTTGCGCTTCGAGCACCCCGGGGTGAAGGCGGTGGTCGTCACCGGTGGGGTCGACAAGGTCTTCTGCGCCGGGGCGAACATCCAGATGCTGGCGACCTCGACGCACGGACACAAGGTCAACTTCTGCAAGTTCACCAACGAGACCCGCAACGGCATCGAGGATGCGTCGGCGAACTCGGGCCAGGTGTGGATCGCCGCAGTGAACGGCACCGCGGCAGGTGGTGGCTACGAGTTGGCTTTGGCGTGCGATGAGATCTTGCTGATCGACGACCGCGCCTCCGCCGTCTCGTTGCCGGAGGTCCCGCTCCTCGCCGTGCTACCCGGCACCGGCGGTCTCACTCGTTTGGTCGACAAGCGCTGCGTGCGCCGAGATCTCGCCGACGTGTTCGCCACCCGCACGGAGGGGATCAAGGGACAACAAGCGGTCGATTGGCGATTGGTCGATGCGATCGCCCCGCGGAGTTCGTTCGACGATCTCGTCGCGGTCCGGGCGTCGGCTCGCGCCAGCGAATCGCGTCGCCCGGACGGCGTTGCAGGGATCGTCCTTCCGGCGCTCGGTGCGTCAGCGGCGATCACCGACGATGGTCTTCGATCCACGTACGTCGACGTCGACATCGACCGCGAACTGGGCTGCGCACGAGTCGTCGCCCGGGCACCAGACCAGACCGAACCGGCCACGGGCGCAGAGCTGGTTGCTGCGGGTGCCGATGCATGGCTGCTTCGTGCTGCATTGGAGCTCGACCATGCCATCTTGCATCTGCGTTTCAACGAGCCACAGATCGGGACGTGGATCTTCACGACGAGCGGCAACCCCGACGCCGTCAGCCAGGCGGAGGAGTTGTTCGCAAGCGATCCGGACCACTGGCTCGTCGGCGAGACGCGATTGCTGTGGACTCGCACGCTCAAGCGGCTCGACGCGTCAGCTCGTTCATTGATCACGCTGGTCGAGCCCGGCAGTTGTTTCGTGGGTGTGCTCGCCGAGTTGGTGCTGGCCGCTGATCGGGCCCTGATCTTCGACGGCGGCCGTCCCGGCGACGATAATCCACCGGCCACGATTCGCATCACGTCGGTCAACGACGGCTACTTCCCGATGTCGAACGGCCTCACCCGCCTCCGCTCGCGGTTCTGGGGCAGAGACACTGCGCTCGCGCTGGCCATGGAGGGGATCGGCAAGGACCTCGCCGCGTCCGATGCCGTCGAAGCGGAACTGGTCACGTTCGCGTTCGACGATCTCGATTGGGATGACGAGGTCCGCGTGATGCTGGAGGAGCGCAACAGCTTCTCGCCCGATGCGCTCACCGGCATGGAGGCCAACTTCCGCTTCGTCGGCCCGGAGACCATCGAGACCAAGATCTTCGCTCGCCTGACTGCGTGGCAGAACTGGATCTTCCAACGCCCGAACGCGGTGGGGCCCGATGGTGCCTTGCGCCGCTTCGGCAGCGGATCTCGCCCCACATACGACCGAACGAGGGTGTGAACACATGTCCGAGAAGATGAGCACCGTCGACATCGACGCCAAGATCCCCAACAACGTCGATCTCGCCGGCGACCTGCGTCTGCAGCGAGCGCTCGAGTCGTGGCAACCGAAGTTCATCGAGTGGTGGAAGCAACTCGGCCCGGTGGCCTTCAACGACACGCCGGTCTACTTGCGGACCGCGGTGTCGGTCGGCCAGGAGGGGTGGGCCAACTTCGAACACGTGACGATGCCCGAGTACCGGTGGGGTGTCTTCCTCGCCGAGCCCGAGCCCGACCGTCGCATCGCCTTCGGCGACCACATCGGTCAGCCGGTGTGGCAGGAGGTGCCGGGGGAGTACCGAGCCGACCTGCGGCGACTGCTCGTCGTGCAGGGCGATACGGAACCGGCGTCGGTCGAGCAGCAGCGCAAGCTGTGCCTGACGGCGCCCAGCCTGTACGACCTGCGCAACCTGTTCCAGGTCAACGTCGAAGAGGGCCGGCACCTGTGGGCCATGGTGTATCTCCTGCACCGGTACTTCGGGCGCGATGGCCGCGATGAAGCAGACGAGATGCTCGAACGACACTCCGGTGACAGCGACAAGCCGAGGATCCTCGGTGCGTTCAACGAGCCGACGCCGGATTGGCTGTCGTTCTTCATGTTCACCTACTTCACGGACCGCGATGGCAAGTTCCAACTCGCCTCGCTGCGCGAGTCCGCATTCGACCCGCTGTCGCGCACGTGCGACTTCATGCTGAAAGAAGAAGCGCATCACATGTTCGTCGGCGCGACCGGGGTTGGCCGCGTCGTCGAGCGGACGGTGCAGCTGATGAAGCAGCACGACACCGACGACGTGCGGCCGCACGGCGGCATCGACGTTGCCACGTTGCAGCGGTACCTCAACTTCCACTTCGCCGTCTCGCTCGATCTGTTCGGAGCGGAAACGTCGACCAATGCCGCCAACTACTACGGCGCTGGGCTGAAGGGTCGCTTCCAGGAGGAACGACGCGACGATGACCACCGCCTGCACGGCGCGGTGCGGTCGGTGCCACACGCGACCGACGACGGTGTCGGCACCCGCGAGGCGACCTCGCTGTCGGCCTTGAACGAAACCTTGCGCGACGACTACGTCGTCGATTGCCAGAAGGGGGTCGACCGCTGGAACCGAGCGTTGGCCGATGTCGGTGCGTCGCTCGAACTGCCGCACGTCGGCTTCAACCGTGCGGTCGGCACGTTCGCCAGGCGACGACTCAGCCCGAACGGCACCGTCCTCACCGACGCCGAGTGGGAAACCTCGGTGTCGTCGTGGCTGCCGACCGCCGGTGATCGTGAGTTCGTCGAGTCGCTGATGGTCGCCGTGCGTGAGCCGGGGAAGATGGCCGGATGGCTGGCCCCGCCATCCACCGGGATCCACGCCAAACCGGTCGACTTCGAATATGTGAGGATCTGAGACTGCGCGGCTGGGCGATGTCAGGCGTCGTTGCGGCTGCGACGGCGTCGCCACCACATGGTGAAGATCCTGTCGATCAGGACTCCCAACACGACTGCGACCAGCAGTGACCAGCGGATGGTCGTCTTCTTTTCGAAGATGAGGAAGTCGATTCTCAGGGTTTCGCTGTTCTGGAGGAAGAACACGACAAAGAGCACGACCAGGATCCCGAAACCGATCAAGGTGATGTTCGGCCCGTTGCTGCCGGCGGCAGCCTCGTGCGGGACTTCGTTGCTGAACTTGGTGTTCTCGATGTTCATTGGTGGTGCTCCCTTTTCGACAGATCTCTACCCATCCGTTGTACCAATCATGCACCCGATGGTTTCGGCTCGCGCGGCAATCCCAGCAGCCGCTCGCCGATGATGTTCCGCTGCACCTGGCTGGTTCCCCCGGCGATACGCCCACCCGGTGCCGCCAGAACGCCGGCCGCATCGGGTCCGGCGAGCATGGCATCCGCACCGCCGACCGATGCTCGCAACAGCGCCGAATCGAACATCATCTCGGTGATGCCCAGCTTCATCAACGATGCCGCGACCGACGCGATCGGCCCCTGTCGCTCGGCCATCGCCTTGTAGGCGGACCCGGTGGAGATCAGCCGCGCCAGTTCGTCCCGTGCGGTCGCGGTCAGTGGTCGGCCGACGGCGAGGCGGGCCATCGACGCGAGGCGGCGCTCGAGGCCGATGATGCTGGTACCGATGTGACCGCGCTCGCTGGTCAGCACGGCCATCGCGACACCCCATCCTCCGTGCAGCGGGCCCAACAGGTGATCGGCGGGAAGGCGGACGTCGTTGAAGAAGACTTCGTCGAACTCGGCGTCGCCGGTCATCTGGCGCAACGGGCGGACCTCGATCCCACTGAGGTCCATCGGCAGCAAGAAGAACGAGATCCCGCTGTGCCGGGCCGCATCGGGGTCGGTGCGCGCCAGCAGGATGCCCCAGTTGCTGAAGCGCCCGCCGCTGCACCACACCTTCTGACCGTTGATCACGAAGTGGTCGCCGTCGCGCTCCGCTCTCGTCGACAGCCCGGCGAGGTCGCTGCCCGCACCGGGCTCGCTGAACAGTTGGCACCACACGTGGTCGGCGTGCAGCGTCGCTCGCAGATGGCGACGTTGCTGCTCGTCGGTTCCGAACCGCAGCAGCGCCCCGGCAGCCAGCACCAGCCCCACCATGTTGAGCACCGCGGGCACGCCGGATCTCGCACACTCGAACTGCCAGGCGGCATTGTGTTCGAGGCTCAGCCCGCGTCCACCGTGCTCGGCCGGCCAGTGGATTCCCGCGTACCCGGCGTCGAGGATCAACCGCTGCCAGTCGACGGCCCGATCGATCGAGCCCGGCGGGCAGATCGGCCCGTAGTCGCCCGGCGCGCGATCAGCGTGATCGCCGAGCCAGGTTGCAGCCTCGCGGCGGAACTCGTCGACCGACGTCACGCCCGGCAAGTTACCTCACCGCCATCGCCGGGCCGAGCGGAGGCCGTAGCGTTGCGGAAGAAAATTGTCGGTACGGATGGGAACCAATCGATGCCCGCAAGCGACTGGAACGACATGGATTGCTCTCGATGGCGTGATGCCTTGTCGGCCATCGCCGACGGCGAATCGTCCGACATCGACGAGCGTCTTGTTGCGGCTCACGTCGCTCGGTGCGCCGACTGTCGGTCCTACAAGGAGATGGTCGAGTCGTCGCCCAGTCTTTCGCACCTCGCGATGGCGACCGACATGCCTGACCTGTCGGGGCCGATTGCCCGGTTGAACGCAGCCGCGGATCGCGCCGCGCATTGGAGCATCCTGCGGATCGTGCTGGCCATCGTGGCCGTGCAGGTCGTGGCCTTTGCCCTGCCGGCACTGATACTCGGCGAGGAGCAAGGCGTGGCCACGCACTCGGCGCGCCATCTCGGTGCGTTCGGCGTGGCGTACGGCGTCGCCCTGATGGTCGTCGTGGTGCGCCCGGCGCGCGCCCGCTCGATCCTGCCGGTCGCGTTGGTGCTGGCCGGGGCGCAGGTTCTCGGTGCCATCGTCGATCTGGCAACCGGCCGCATCCCGCTGGTGGGTGAAACGCGCCATCTGCCCCAGATCATCAGCGTGTTCCTGATCTGGTTCCTGGCGGTGCCGACGGGCCGAGGCAGGCGGACGAAGACGAAGCCGAACGACCAGCCGCGGCTGAAGATCGTCGATCGGGAACGTCGAGCCGGAAGAGCGGACCGAACGGGTCAGTCGCTGGTCTCGCGAGGCGGGCCCTGACGCAACCGGCTCATCGAGCAGTCCAGCGCGTCGGGATCGCTGACGGCGTTCCACAACGTCTCCAACCACCACGTGGCGCCCGCCTCGGCCCACGCGGCAGGGGAGTGCTCGCTCCACGCGCCCTCGACGATGACGTCGAACTGGCGGTCGGGAAGTTGTACGAGCTGCAACTCCTCCAGGGTGCATTGCCGGGCCTTGCCATCTTCGACCACCTGTGGGATCAACCCATCGCACGACAGGGCGCGCGTCATCGACTTCTTCGAGCCGAGGGCACCGACGCACCAGATCGGCACGCCGGGTTGCTGGTGGGTGTGACCGATCGTCGGGAAGTCGCTCGGCTCGATCGTGTAGTGCTTGCCGTGATGGGTGAAGGGCTGGCCCTTCCACAGGCCGCGCAGGATGTCGAGCCCTTCGTCGAGCAGTTGTCCGCGCACGACCTTGTCGGTCTCTTCCCCGAAAGCCTCGTAGCCGCTGTCGGGCGCACCGAGCCCGACGCTGACGACCACTCGTCCGTTCGACAGCCGGTCGACGGTGGCAACCTGACCGGCGAGCTCCCACGGCTTGCGGCGAGGTAACGGTGTCAGCATCGTGCCCAGCCGCGATGTCGTCGTGCGACACGCGGCAACAGCGAGGGCGATCCAGGCATCGACTCCCCACACCGGCTCCCACACGAACAACCCGTCCCAGCCGTGCAGTTCCGCGACCGCAGCGAGCTCACCGATCTCGGCGGCATCAGCCCACGGAACTACGAAGCCGAACTTCATCGCGCCATCATCGCGCTTCGCGGCACGGCCCTGCGACCGGCCGGCCCGGGAATGATCCCAGCGTGCGGCAATTACAGTCCGGTGCCATGGATTTCCAGCTTCCCGACGCGGACGATCCCCGTCGCGTCGCTGTGCGCGAATGGATCGACGCGCACCCAGACGCCACGAGCAGGCAGCTCGCCGAGGCCGGCTACGTAGCGCCGCATTGGCCGGCTCCGTGGGGCCTCGGCGCCGATCCGATCCATCAGCTGATCATCGACGACGAGTTGTCGAAGGCGAAGGTGCGCCGGCCGGTGAACCCGATCGGAATTGGATGGGCCGGCCCCACGCTGCTGTACGCGGGTACCGATGAGCACAAGCAGCGCCACCTGCTGCCGATGCTGTCGGGGGAAGAGTTCTGGTGCCAGTTGTTCAGCGAGTCCGGCAGCGGTAGCGACCTGGCCAGCCTCGGCACCCGGGCGGTGCGCGACGGTGATGAGTTCGTCGTCAACGGGCAGAAGATCTGGACCAGTGGTGCCCAGCACGCCGCGTTCGGCATCCTGCTGGCGCGCACCGATCCCGATGTGCCCAAGCACAAGGGCATCTCGTACTTCATCTGCCCGATGCGTGTGCCCGGCATCGAGATCCGCCCCATCACGGAGATGACGGGTGGGCACACGTTCAACGAGGTGTTCCTCACCGACGTGCGCATCCCGACCGCGAACCTGGTCGGTGAGCTCAACGACGGCTGGCGGCTGGCCAAGGTCACGCTCGGCAACGAACGGATCTCACTGTCGACGGGTGGCGTGCTGTGGGGCAACGGTCCGACCGCGCTGGAGCTGATCGAGTCGGTCGCTGATCGCGGGCCGGTCACCGACCCCCACATGCGCCAACGGCTTGCCGACATCTACATCGAACACACCGTGCTCAACCTCATCCGCCTGCGCACGCTGACTGCCAGGCTGAAGGGTCAGCAGCCGGGCCCGGAGGCCAGCGTGCGCAAGATCTTGGCCGACGAGCACGGCCAGCACGTGATGGCCTTGGCCCGCGATCTGGTCGGCGCGGCGGCGATGCTGACGGGCGGTGACGGGGTGCAGGAGTTCATTCCCGGCACCGACACCACAGGCCTCGGCCCCGAGAAACCCGCCGACGGCCTGCTGCACCCCGGTTGGTACGACGGCTACCTGTTCAGCCAGGCGCTGACGATCGGCGGCGGCACGGGCGACGTGCAGCGCAACATCGTCAGCGAGCGCGTGCTGGGGCTGCCCCACGACATCGACGTGACGACCGGGATGACGTGGGCGGCAGCGCAGCGCGCCGGCACCCGCGCCTAGCCAGCCGGCTCACGCCGAGGCGCCGCCGTAACGACGCAGACCCCGCTTCCAACACCAGCGCGAGAGAACCAGCAACACGGCGGTGAACGCGATCATCACCACTACCGACTGCCATGCCAGCCGCCCGGTGACCGCCTCGGATGGGACCGTGATGGCAAATGCCAACGGGATGATGAACGTCAACCCGTATCGCAGCCACCCGGGGTAGATCCCGACCGGGTACTGGCCGGCCCGGAACAGGCCGTCGAACAACTCCTGCACTTCGTTCATGCGCACCAACCAGAACGACGCCGAGGCCAGCATCAGCCAGAAGCAGTAGATCGACACCAGTCCGCTGAGCAGCAGCGCGACGAATGCGACGACGTGCTGCCACTGCGTGGTGGAACTCATCTGGGCCAAGGCGACGGTCAGCACCACCGCGCCGACGAGCACGTCGGTGAGCTGCCAGAAGCGCACATCGCGGATGCTGACCAACAGCTGTGCATCGGCAGGTTTCGTCAGCGCGTGGTCGAGCTTGCCCTGGCGCACGTCTTCGACGACGCGCTGCATGTTCGGTTGGATGAACGTTCGAATGATCCCGCCGACGAGAGTGAACACACCCATCACGGCCAGCAACTGAGGCCGGCTCCACCCGCCGAGATCGTCGGTCTTCGAGAACACCACCGCGAGGATGATCAGCCCGGTGCCGACGGTCAGCAACGACTGCAGCAACTGCAGGAAGAAGTTGATGCGGTACTGCATCTCGTTCATCACGCCGACGCGCAAGAACGTGGCCGTCAACCGCAGCCCTCCCCCGCGCGACTCCACTATCCACCCACCGAGCTGAAGCGTCGGACCGCACGCGGCCACACGAGATACAGCAGTCCGATACCGAACAGGATCCACGCCACCTGCATGCCGATGCCGATGAAGAGGTCGCGATCCTCGATCGGCCCGGTGAGAGCGACGATCGGGAAGCTGAACGACCACCGGAACGGGAAGTACCACGTCAATGTCTGGAACCACTTGGGCATCAACACCAACGGGAACACTCGGCCCGACAGCAACATCTCGCTGAGGTAGTACGCCTCGAAGATGGCCGCGACGCGGGTGGTCCAGAATGTGATCAACCCCAACGACCACTGCATGATCGCCCGGATCAGATAGGCGCCCCAGATGGCGAAGAAGAACACAACGCCCTGTAGCAGCGTCGGGCTCAGCGTGGGGCGGAATAGCAGCACCAGCACGATCGCGATCGGGATCCACAGCAGCAGCACGACGAGCTTCCAGCCCATGAACCCGGCGATGTCTTCGTGGATCGGATGAACGGGCTTCATCAGCTGGCCGGCGAAGGTCCCGTCCTTGATCCGTTCCTCCCACGCGAAGGGCGTCAGCACGATGTTCATGTTCCGCACCAACGTCCACACGATGTAATAGGCGGCGAACGTTCCGGCCGTGTAACCTCCAACAGATCCGCCGCTGGACTCGGCGATTGTTCGCCACACGACGAGATAGATCGTCGGCTCGACCAC
>JANPOJ010000042.1:0-2480 GCA_031427935.1 Ilumatobacteraceae bacterium
ACGTCCAATCTGAACCTGGCGCCGAACTCAATCAAGGCCAACCTGGTGTTTGTGCCGGTCGGCTCCGATGGCAGCGTTCGCATCTTCAACAACCAAGGGTCGACCGACGTCGTCGCCGACGTGGTCGGCTACATGGACAGCGGTGTCGACCCGGTTTTGCATCCACGCCAAGGGCGAGTCGTGCCACTGTCGTCGCCGTACCGCACGTTTGACACCCGTGACGCGCAGTTCGGGGGGGTGGCGCTCGGGCCTGGTCAGGCCGAGGACTGGAGCTTCGCGGCCTTCGCCAGTTCTGTGATGATCGACACGATCCCCGTTGGCAATCAACTCGCCGTGATCGGCAACCTCACCTCGGCGTCGCTGACCCGCCAGTACACGTCGGCCTTCGTGCGGTCGTTCCTCACCGCATACCCGTCGAAGGCCACTCGACCGCTGTCGTCGAACCTCAACACCGTCGAGGGGCCACCGGTCCCCAACATGGCGATCTTGAAGTACGGAACAGATGCCACGGTGACGATGTACAACCTCGCCGGCTACGAGCACTACCTGTTCGACGCGTCTGCCGTCGTGCTGGCCGATCCGTTGGCCTAGACTGTTGGCACCCCACGGGCTGAATTGAACGTTGCCAGCTGGCACCGGCCCGAACTACAACTTCGCACATCCGGTGCTTTGTTCTACTCCTGTGGAGGAACCTTCCATGACCTCGTCTCTCGCGGCGCGCCGCGACTACCGCGTTGCCGATTTATCACTCGCTCCGTTCGGCCGCAAGGAGATCCACCTGGCCGAACACGAAATGCCGGGGCTGCGCGCCCTGCGCAAGGAGTTCGGTCCGTCCAAGCCGTTGGCGGGTGCCCGGATCTCGGGCTCGTTGCACATGACCATCCAGACCGCTGTGCTGATCGAGACCCTGGTCGAGCTCGGCGCCGAAGTGCGTTGGGCGAGCTGCAACATCTTTTCGACCCAGGACCACGCCGCGGCCGCAGTTGCGGTGGGCCCGGAGGGCACCGTCGACGAGCCCAAGGGCGTGCCGGTGTTCGCCTGGAAGGGTGAGACGCTGGAGGAGTACTGGTGGTGCGCCGAGCAGATGTTCGCCTGGCCCGATGGCGTCAACGGCGAGCAGGGCCCCAACATGATCCTCGACGATGGCGGCGACGCCACACTGTTGATGCACAAGGGCGTCGAGTTCGAGAAGGCCGGCGAGGTGCCCGACCCCGGTTCGGCGTCGAACCCGGAGTTCGCGATCGTGCTCGGTCTGTTGCAACGCTCGCTGAGGACCGACCCGCAGAAGTGGACGCAGATGGCGGCGCGGATCAAGGGCGTGACCGAAGAGACCACCACCGGTGTGATGCGCCTCTCCAAGATGCACGAGCGCGGCGAACTGCTGTTCCCGGCCATCAACGTCAACGACTCGGTGACCAAGAGCAAGTTCGACAACCTGTACGGATGCCGGCACTCGCTGGTCGATGCCATCTGCCGAGCGACCGACGTGATGTTGGGCGGCAAGGTCGCTGTCGTGTGCGGCTACGGCGATGTCGGCAAGGGCTGCGCCCAGGCACTGAAGGGCCAGGGCTGCCGGGTCATCGTGACCGAGGTCGACCCGATCAACGCCTTGCAGGCGGCGATGGAGGGCTATCAGGTCACCGTCATCGAGGAGGTGGTCAGGACAGCCGACATCTTCGTGTCGGCGACGGGCAACGACCACATCATCACGGTCGACCACATGCATGAGATGAAGCACAACGCGATCGTCTGCAACATCGGCCACTTCGACAGCGAGATCGACATGGCCGGCTTGGCCCGCAGCGGCGCCACGCACGACCAGTTGAAGCCTGGCACCGACCTGTGGTCATTCCCCGACGGTCACGCGATCATCGTGTTGGCCGAGGGGCGCCTGGTCAACCTGGGTTGCGCGACGGGGCACCCGAGCTTCGTGATGAGTTGTTCGTTCAGCAATCAGGTCATTGCCCAGATGGAACTGTTCAACAACGTCGAGCAATATCCACTCGGCGTGCACGTGTTGCCGAAGCGGCTCGACGAGAAGGTCGCCGCGCTGCACCTCGACGCGTTGGGCGTGAAGCTGACCAAGCTGACCGACGAGCAGGCCGAGTACCTCGGTGTCGAGCCCTCAGGCCCGTTCAAGCCCAGTCACTACCGCTACTAGAACTTACTCAACGCTGGCGCCGATCTCGGCGCATACGGCCCATTCTGGCGCCAGCGTTGGGCTATGCCGCCAGGACCAACGCTTCACGAAGCCGGGCGATCACCAGCCCGAGGAACCAGCGCTCGAGTCGACTTTCGCGACCTGTGTCGATCAGGGCGTCGAGCAGAGGTCGTCCGCCATTGATCCCGCGAGAGTGTTCGCGAACGATCCGTGTGCGGAGCCGCTGCTCGGCGACGAGGCGAAGTCTGATCGCCGAATCGATCGCATTCTCAGTCTCGGCTTTGGAGAATCCGAAAAGTGGTGACTCGACGATGAGCCG
>JANPOJ010000043.1:0-12580 GCA_031427935.1 Ilumatobacteraceae bacterium
CGCCCAAGGCATCGAGATCGGTCGAGCCCTGGTCCATCAGCACGGCGGCGGGTTGCACGCCGTCGGGGCAGCCCTCTGCAGGAGGGTCGATCACATAGATCTGCTTCAGCATGGGCAACTCGTCGCGGACCTTCAGCAACCGCGCGAGGAACGCCGCGTCTTCGACGATCGCGATCTCGGCGCCCGCGTGTGCTGCGAGGTACTGGATCTCCTCGGGTGACGACGAGTTGTAGATGCTGACCGGCGTGGCCCGCAGGAACTGGGCGGCGAGGTCGAACCAATGAAATTCCGGACGGTTGCGCATCATCAGCAGGATGCGCTGTTCGGCGCGAAGGCCGGCCTGGTGCAGCCCCGCGGCGGCCCTGGCGGTGATGTCGGCGTAGTCGCGCATGGTCCACACGTGCCATGACCCGGGAGCGTCACCGTTGATCGCATGGAGAGCTGGCAGGTCGGGTCGATCACGGGCCAACTTCAGGAACAACTGCGGCGCATTGGTGTCGGCGACGGCGTTGTGGACCTCTTCGATCGAGACTCGTGGCATGTGGCAAGTCTCTCACGCCGCGGCGCCGGGCGGTCCCGGCCGCCCGTTCGGTTTGAGTCTCGGGTCCGGCACGTTGCAGACTGCACGAGCCCACCCATCAAAGGGGATCTCTCATGCCCACTGCTGTCATCGTCGATGCCATTCGCACACCACTCGGTCGCCGCAACGGCAAGCTCAAGGATTGGCACCCGGTCGACCTGGCCGCCGAGACGCTGAAGGCACTGATCGACCGCACCGGCATCGATCCCGGGATCGTCGACGACGTGGTGATGGGGTGCGTGATGCAGGTCGGCGAGCAGGCGGCCAACGTGGCCCGCAACGCAGTGCTGGCGGCCGGTTGGCCCGAATCGGTTCCCGGCACCACGATCGATCGCCAATGCGGGTCGAGCCAGCAGGCGGCTCACTTTGCTGCCCAAGGTGTGATCGCCGGCGCCTACGACGTGGTGGTTGCAGCTGGTGTCGAGGTGATGACTCGTGTGCCGATGGGGGCATCGATGGTCGACGGGAAGTTCGGGTTCCCATTTGGGCCGAAGGTCGGCGCTCGGTATGCACCAAGCGGTGGACTCGTGCCCCAAGGCATCTCGGCCGAGTTGATCGCCGACAAGTGGGGGTTGTCGCGTGAAGATCTCGACGCGTTCGGGATGCGTTCGCAGCAATACGCGGCACGCGCCACGGCCGAGGGCCGGTTCCAGGCTGAGATCCTGCCGGTGCTCGGCACCGACGGCGAGATGATGTCGATCGACGAGGGCTTGCGCGAGACGACGACGGAATCGTTGGCCAAGTTGAAGCCGGTGTTCCGCACCGAAGAAGAAGGTGGACGTGTCACGGCCGGCAACTCGTCGCAGATCACCGACGGTGCCTCGGCGCTGCTGATCATGAGTGAGGAGAAGGCCGCCGAGCTCGGTCTCACACCCCGAGCTCGGTTCGTGAACTTCTCGCTGGCGGGCGCGGACCCGAGGATGATGCTGACCGCTCCCATTCCGGCGACGGAGAAGCTGTTGGCTCGCGCCGGGATGTCCATCAACGACATCGACCTGATCGAGATCAACGAAGCATTCGCCTCGGTCATCTTGGCCTGGGAGAAGGAACTGCACCCGGACATGAGCAAGGTCAACGTCAACGGCGGGGCCATCGCGCTCGGGCATCCACTCGGCGCTTCAGGTGCTCGCCTGATGACCACGCTGCTCAACGAGCTCGAGCGCACCGGTGGCCGCTTCGGGCTGCAGACTATGTGCGAAGGCGGAGGCATGGCCAACGCCACCCTCATCGAGCGCCTCGGCTAGCCCGGTCGATTCGTTCCGGCCAACTCGGCCCAGAGCGAACCGACCACCCCGCCCCGCCATCGGCAGCGCCGCCCCGCACCTGCGCCGCCCCCGGATCCCTCGTGAATCGTCAGTGACGAAACCGGGTCGCGCGAACGCCCCGCCCCAGTCGCTTGTGAATCGTCAGTGACGAAACCCGGTCGCCCAACGCCTCGGGTTTCGTCACAAACGATTCACGAGGAGCCACGTCGCGGCGAGTCGCCGGGCTGGTTGCGTCACTGACGATTCACGAGGGCGAGGTGGTGCGGATCGAGGGCTCGGCGATCGGGGATCGGAGCGAGGTGGTGCGGGGCGCGCAGGGGCCCGGGCGCAACTCGACGGCGGGCATGTTGTCACACCCTCGGCGTAGAACGCTCCTATGCCGATCATCTCCTATCCTCGCCCCACACATCGGGCCTGTTCGTGGTGCGCCGTCGAGTTCGCGGTCGTGCGTCGCCCGGGGCGCCCTCGCCTGTACTGCAACCACGTCTGTCGCCAACGCGCCTACGAGCACCGCCACGGGTTCGAGCACGAGCGCACCGTGCGTCCGCTCCCCGCTCAGGCCCGCGGCGAGACGTGGACGGGAACGGGATACGAGCGCAGCCAGACCGGCCTCGTCGGCTCACGTGCCAAGGTGCATGCTCTGCGCACGTCAGTCCGCCCGGAGGGTCGTCGTCGCGAGACGTTGTGCGGGCTACTCGCCCCGCCACTCGCGGGCCAACACTTCAACGCCTTACACCGGTCAGCGTGCAAGACGTGTGTAACCGTCGCCGAACAGAATCCGTTGCGGCTGGGCATCACTCCGTCGAACGAGCTCGCTCGACTGCGGGCGATGCTCGTCGAGATGCGCGAACGCCGAATCGATCCCGCTGATGGTGTTCGATGGATTCACGCCAACGATCCGCTCGCGGCGGCGACGACCTCACGGGTAGCCTGAGGGTGATGCCAGCGTTGTCGACGATCGTGTGGTTGCTCGCCGGCCTGACAATCGGCTATGTCCTGTGGAAAAGCGGCATTGGCCTGCTGAGGAGCTTCACGACGCCAATGCCCCCACCTCCACCTCCGGGTGAGATGCGCAAGATCAACGTGAGGTACCGATGCAGTGTCTGCGGCTTGGAAATCAAGCTCACGCTGGCTCCGGACGAGGATCCGCCCCCACCGCGGCACTGTCTGGAAGACATGGACATCGTCGCGCCGGTCTTCGATTGATCTCCACAGCCTGTGGATAAGTATGTGCGGAAACTACAAGAGTGTGAGTTGCGCTAACGCCATTTAGTGGCAACCCACAGGCCCGCCAGCAAGAAGCCGAGCCCGATCAACACCGGGGTGTTGGTCGTATCCCAGATGACGTAGCGCGACAGAATTGCCAGCACCCCGATCGCCAACAGGGTCAGCATCAGGACCGGCACCCAGCGTGGGCTCTCGTAGAAATCCTTCGGCGTGGGCGGCGTGTAGCGCGAGGACGCCGAGACCCCAGCCGACGAGGTCGTGATCGGCTCGTGCGTCGTTGTCGCCTGCCCTGGTCTGGTGCCCTTGGGGGTCACCCGACCCGATGTCTTGCGTTTCGGTGGAGCCACGGCGAGAGAGCATAGGTCACAGAACCCATTCGACACGACCGGTAGCGTCGCGGCAGGCTGGTGTGGTGACAACGCAGCGGATCTTGGTCATCGACAGCTATGACAGCTTCGTCTACAACCTCGTGCAATACCTCGGCGAACTCGGTGCCGACCCGATCGTTGTGCGCAACGATCAGATCACCGTCGACGAGGCGTTGGCGATGGAGCCCGACGCCCTCTTGCTCTCACCCGGACCAGGTCGACCGGAGGACGCCGGCATCATCTGCGCGGCGGTACCGGCCTTCGCCGAACGCGGCATACCCGTGTTGGGTGTGTGCCTCGGTCTGCAAGCAATCGGTCACGTGTACGGCGGAACGATCATTCATGCGCCGTCGTTGATGCACGGCAAGACCTCGCCTATCGAGCACGCCGGTGTTGGCGTGTTTCGCGATCTTCCATCACCGCTGACCGCAACGCGCTACCACAGCCTCGTCATCGATCCCGAGTCGATCCCCGCGTGCCTCGAGGTGACCGCGACATCAGGTGACGTGGTGATGGGCGTTCGGCATCGCAGCCTGCCGATCGAAGGCGTGCAGTTTCATCCGGAGAGCATCCTCACCGCCGTCGGCCACGACCTGCTGCGCAACTTCCTCGCCGCCGAACGCCAGCCGACCTAGACCGGACCTAGACCACCTGGTCGGAGTCCGTGGCAGAGTTGTTGCTCGGCTGGGTCTCCGACACCCCGCCCGGGCCGGAGATCGTCACGGTGTTGACCAGGTTCCCCGACGAGATCGACACCGTACCGGTCACGGTGAAGGTGACCGTTCCACCGACCGGCAGGTCAACCGAGCTGTTGATGTTGCCATTGCCGTTTGCCGGGCAACTGGCACCGCCGCTTGCGGTGCACGTCCATGTGACACCGCTGAGCCCGCTCGGCATGATGTCGGACACGAATGATGACGCTGCCGCAGACGGCCCGGAGTTCTTGCCCACGATGGTGTAGATCACCGTGTTGCCCGACGCGGTCGTCGTCTGTCCGTCGGTGATCGTGACGGAGACGTCGGCGCTCGGCGCCACGGTCGTCGTTGGCGGAATCGTGGTCGTCGGCGGTTCGGTGGTCGTGGTCGGAACTGGTGCGGCCTTGCCGACCTTGAGCCGGATCGTCGTGCCCGGGTCGACCGACTCGCCCGGCGGGATGCTCTGCGAGATCACGTGGCCGTCGTCGGCCGAGCCGATGGCGACCGTCACGAACTGCACGTCGGCGACGAGCCCGCGGTTAGTCAACTGGTTGCGTGCCGCGGCCTCGGTCAGGGTCTCGACTGGCGGGACCTTCACCTTCGCCGGGCCCGCCGACACGATGACGGTGACGTTCGAGCCCTTGGCGACCGGCGTGTTGAGCGGCGGATCGGTGCGCAGCACGACGTTGGCCGGGATGTCGGCGCTCGGTTCGTTGGTGATCTTGACCACGAACGTGTACGGCTCGGCTTCGAGGATGGCCTTCGCCGCGTCACCGGTCAGTCCGGTCACCTCGGGGACACCGACCTGATCCGGTGCCTTGGAGACGGTGAGGATCACGACGGTGCCCTGCACAGCGGATTCACCGAACGGCGGATTGGTACTCAGCACGTTGCCGGGCGTGATCGTGGAATCGACCACGAACACCGTGTCGGGCGACACCTGGAAACCAGCGTTCTTCAAGTTCGTCGTGGCCTCGTCGACAGTCTGGCCCCTCACGTTGGGGATCGGCTGTGGCGCCTTGATCGGGTTGTAGACGACGGTGATCTCTTGCCCCTTGGTCACTAACGTATCGGCCGGCGGATCGGTGCTGATGACTACGCCCTCAGCGACATCGGGGGTCGGCTGTTCGACAATCTTGAGGGTCAGGCCGAGGTCGTCCTGCAGGGTCTTGCCGGCGACGTCGAGTTGTTGGCCGACGACATTGGGCAGTGCGAACGACGTCGGCTTGGCGTCGTTCTTCAACACGTTGAACAACACGATGCCACCGGCGACGAGCGCCAGCAGGGCGATGAACGCGGCCACGCCGTACCAGTTGTTTCGGTCAGGGCGTCGTTGCTGCTGCATCGGCATCGTCGTGGTGCGAGCCAACACGGTGGTCGCGCCCTGGGTCGGGTTGGCTGCAGTGCGCGGCATCGTGCGAGTGACGTTTGCTGCCGAGCCGGTGTCGCCCGATCGCGGCAGCGACGCGGCAGCCCCGGCAACCGAGGCCAGCGCCAGCACGGGCTCGCCACTGCGATAGCGGCGAAGGTCGTCGCGTAACGCCTCGGCGTTGGGGTAGCGCATGTTCGGGTCCTTGGCGAGCAGCTTGGCAACGATGGCCTCGAACGGGCGAGGCACATCGGCGACCAACTGGTTCAGTGGCTGCGGCAGATCGTGGACCTGTTTGTAGGCGATGCTGACCGGGTTCTCGCCGGCGAACGGCGGCTTGCCGGCCACCATCTCGTACAGCACGATGCCGAGCGAATACAGATCGCTGCGCGGGTCGGGTTGTGCACCCTGGGCCTGCTCGGGTGAGAAGTACGTGGCCGTGCCCATCACCGAGCCGACCTGGGTGAGGTTGTTCTCGCTGGGGGCGTTCATCGCCCGGGCGATGCCGAAGTCGGCGACCTTCACCTGACCATTGGCGCCGATCAAGATGTTGGCGGGCTTGATGTCGCGGTGCACCACACCGCTGGCGTGCGCATTGCCCAGCGCGGCGGCGACCTCGTTGGCGATCTCGGCGGCCTGCACCGAATTGACGTGCCCGTTGGCCCGCAGAATGTCTGCGAGCGTGCGGCCTTGTACGTACTCCATCGCCATGAAGTACGTGTTGGCGTACTTGCCCCAGTCGTACACGGCAACGATGTTGGGATGCGTCAGGTTGGCGGCCGACTGCGCTTCGCGACGGAAGCGTTCGACGAAGTTCGGGTCGGTGGCGAACTCCGGGAACAGCACCTTGATCGCCACGAGACGGTCCAGCAACAGGTCGCGCGCCAAGAAGACGTCGGCCATGCCACCCCGTCCGATGCGCTGCTGAATTTCGTAGCGGTCGTTGAGTACCGTCCGCTCGCCGTTGTCTGTCACGTGCTGCCTACGCTGCTTTCTTGCGCGTCGAACGCGCCACGAGGTTACCCATCAAGGCCATTTATCTGACGTCACCCATCCCTCACCCTCCGGTCGGGCTCGGATGAGCGAACAGGTAGTCGAGCACTTGTTTGGCGATCGGGCCGGCCAATTTTCCGCCGGTTCCGGCGCTGATCTCGTCGTCGGGACCGCCTTTCAACACGACCGCGACCGCATATTGCGGCGCCTCGGCAGGAGCGAATCCGATGATCCAGGCGTTCGATCGCTCCGGGCCGGTGGTGTTCAACTGGGCCGTGCCGGTCTTGGCCGCTGCTTGAATTCCGCCCTCGAGTTGCATTGGTTTGCCGGTGCCCTGGTTGACCACGCCGATCATCAGTGTGGTCAGGGTCTCGGCGGTCGAGGACGAGATCGGCGTCTTCCACACCGAGGGTGCCGTTCGCGACAGCACGCCGCCACTGTGATCGAGTGCGGCGTCGACGACGTAGGGCTTCATCATCTGGCCGCCGTTGGCGAACGTGCTGGCGATCATCGCCATGTGCAGGGGAACCATCGTCGTGCTGCCCTGGCCGAAGCCCCCGATGGCCAGGAGCGGCAGTTGATCCGTGAAGTCGGCGACCTCACCGAAGCTGCTCGCAGCGGGCCCGGGCAGATCGAGCGGGATCTTCTCGCCGATGCCCCACTTCTTGGTGCCCTCGACCATCTTCTCCGGCCCGAGCTCGACGGCCAGTTGGGCAAAGGGGATGTTGCAGCTGCGGTAGAACACCACGACCATCGTGCCGCCGCACACCGAGCCGCCGTAGTTGCCGATCGGGTCGGTCGTCTGCGGCGGGATGTACTGCTTGGAGTCGGGGAAGACACGGTCGATCGAGGTGGCGCCGTTCTCGAACGCGATCGAGGTGGTGATGACCTTGAAGGCCGACCCGGGCATGTACCGCTCTTGGTACGCGTTGGCCAGCAGCGGCTTGCCGGGGAGGGCGTTGAGGAACGTGAGCGCGTCTGCGGCGGCCTTGGAGTTGTGCACGGCGACGTCGGCGGGGTTGTAGCGCGGGTTGCTGATCATCGCGATCACCGCGCCGGTGTGCGGATCCATCACCACGACCGAGCCCTCACGCGTGCCGAGTGCGTCCGCGGCAACCTGTTGCACGTCGGGGCGCATGGTCAGGACCACGCTGCCGGTGTTGTCGTCGCCGCTGAACAACCCGCCGATGGCGCTCAGCTTCTGTGCAGTGGTGTCGCCCATCAGCACGTCGTTCTGCGTGCGCTCGATCTGCGTCGAGCCGAAGCTGAACGTGTAGTAACCGGTCACGTTGCCGAACAGATCACCGGTCGGGTATTCGCGCTGGTACCGGAACTGGTCGCCGCGTGGCATCGGCACGCTGCGAGCCAGCACCGTGCCGTCGGCCGCGACGATCGGTCCCCGAGGCCGATTGAAGTCGCGCTCGGTCTGGCGGTTGTTGCGAGGATCGGCGTTGAGCTCCCGTTGCCGACCGACCGCCAGCACGTTCAACTGCACGAACAGCACGAGGTAGCACGCCAGCAAGGCGACGGCGAGTCGGCGGATCTGCTTGTTCATACGCCGGCCTTCGCCGCCGTGCGCCGCTGGCGGTAGGCGTCGAACCGTTCGCCGGTGGTCAGTTCGTTCGGTGTCTCGCCGAGACGACGCGCCGTCGAGTCACTGACGCGCACGAGGAGGGCCAGCAGCACGTAGTTGGCCAGCAGGCTCGAGCCGCCGTAGCTGACGAACGGCAGGGCGATGCCGGTCAGCGGCACCACGCGGGTGACGCCACCGATGATGATGAACGCCTGCATGCCGACGATCGTCGTGAGCCCCGTCGCCAGCAACTTCTCGAACGCCCGGTCGGCGCGGATGGCGATGCGCAACCCGCTGCCGATCATCAGCAGGAAGCCGATCAGGATCGCGGTCGTGCCGAGCAGCCCCATCTCCTCACCGATCGCGGCGAAGATGAAGTCGGTCTTGGCGACCGGGATCTTGTTGGGACTGCCGAGCCCGAGGCCTGTGCCGCCGGTGCCGCCGTTGGCGAAGGCGAACATCGCCTGCACGATCTGGTACCCCTTGCCTTCGTACTGCGGCCACGGGTTGCGCCAGATGGCGACACGAGTCTGCACATGGTCGAACAATCGCCAGGCCACGTATGCCGCGCCGGAGAACAGCATCAGACCGATCACCAGGTAGCTGGCACGCTCGGTGGAGACCCACATCATCACGACGAACAGCGTGAAGAACAGCAACGACGAACCGAGGTCCTGCTCGGCCACCATCACCACGACGGCGAATCCCCAGGCGAACGCGATCGGCAGCAGGTGGCGCAGCTCGGGCAGGTGGAACGGGCCCACACGCCATGCTCCGGCGGCGATCAGCTCACGGTGATCCGCGAGGTAGCCGGCGAAGAACAAGGCGAGCGCGATCTTGGCGAACTCGCCCGGCTGGAAGTTGATCGGCCCGAGGCTGACCCAGATCCGTGCCCCGCCCTTGGTGTTGCCGAGCCCGGGAACCAGTGGCAACAGCAACAGGGTCGCGCCGATGGCGAGGAAGCTCCACTGGTAGCGAGACAGGTCGCCGGCGCGCTGGATCACCACGAGCGTCGCGACGTAGGCGATGATCGCCACGAACGTCCACGTCGTTTGCAAACCCGCGGCGCGCTCGCTGAGCCTGGCGATGATCACGTACCCGATGCCGTGCAGCAACGCGGCCAGCGGCAGGATCGTGCCGTCGGCGCCCTTGGCCAGCACGCGGTTGGCGAGGTGGGCGACCACCAGCAATCCGAGGAGGGCGATCAGGAACGGAACCAGGATCGGTGGGATCACCGCGTTCTGGCCCAGCGATGCCAGCGTGTACGCCGCGCCGGTGATGGTGGCGGCCATCACGATCAGACCGAGCTCGGTGCGACGTCGCGCTGCAGCGATCGGCGAGGCGCTCATGGCGTCGTCGTGCTCGTGCCCACGCTCGTCGTGGTGGTGGTGGTGGAGGTCGTGCTGCTGGTCGACGTGGTCGAGCTCGACGTCGAGGGGGCAACCGTGTCGACCTCGGTGACCGCCGTCGTTGTCGGTGTCGGCGCTGGGTTGTCCTTGTTGCTGTTGTGGACCGCGACCGCAATCAGCGTGACCACGACGGTCAACAGCACGGCCGCGCCGAGCAACTTCAAGAAGAAGCGTGTGCCCCAACGAGTCGGCGCGCCGGTGTCGCCGGGTGAGGTCACCTGCAGGATCGGTGGGAGGAGGCCACCAGAGTCGGCGAGGGCGCCCGCCGCGCTCAGCACGCTGTTGGCGTCGGCATCGATCATCGTCCCCGCCGAGTCGCTGCCCGGCCAGCCCGGCTCTGATTCCATCTCGGCATCGGCCGCCGTCGGCTCGACGCCCTGCAACACGTCGACCACGACCACGGTGGTGTTGTCGCGGCCTCCGTTCGCGTTGGCCTTGGCGATGAGGAGCTCGGCAGCGGCCTGCGGGTCGGCGGCGGCGATGGCGATGGCGGCGATGTCGTGGTCGGGCACCTCGTCGACCAGACCGTCGCTGCACAGGATGAACCGGTCGCCGTGCACCATGGGCACCAACCAGGTGTCGACGCGAACGGTCGGCTCGATGCCGAGTGCCCGCGTCACGATGTTGCGCCGTGGGTGGGTCCGGGCCTCGTCCTCGCTGATGTGGCCGGTGTTGACCAACTCCTGCACGTAGCTGTGGTCGATCGTGGCACGGTGCAACTCACCGTTTCGCAAGAGGTAGGTACGCGAGTCGCCGACGTTGACCAGGGCGAAGCGGGCGACGTTGGTTTCATCGGCGCGCATCACGACCAACGCTGTCAGCGTCGTACCCATCCCCTGATGGTCGACGCTGGCGTGGGCGGCCTGGTAGATCGAGGCGTTGGCCTCGACGACCGACGCGACCACCACGCCGACGTTGCTGGCACCGGTGCCGAGTCGATCGCGGATGATCCGGGCTGCGATCTCACTGGCGACCTCGCCGGCCTGGTGGCCACCCATTCCGTCGGCGACACCGAAGACCATCGGCTCCGAGACGTAGGCGTCCTCGTTGCCCGCACGCACCAAGCCGACGTGGGTGGCGGCCCCCCAACGAACGGCTGGCTGGTCGGTGAAGGCGACGTGATCGGTCACTACTCGGCCTCGAACACGGTGTTGCCGATCTGTACCCGATCGCCCTTGGTGAGGCGTTCGGGTGCCGTCAGGCGCTTGCCGTTGAGGTACGTGCCGTTGGTCGACCCGAGGTCCTCGACCATCGTCGAGCCGGCGTCGCGAAACGCCCGAGCATGCAACTGCGACACGAACGAATCGTCGCCCATGCCGATCGTGCAGGTCGCGGCGCGGCCGATGGTGATCTCGTTGCCGAGGGCGAACACCGAGCCCCGCATGGCCTTCGGTTCGATGATGACCAGCCGACCGACGTTGCCACGCCTGCCCCTCGACGCCCGCGTGGCGCGCTTGCCGTGCTTCAGGTCCGGGCCAACCGGTGACGGCGCGGCCACGGTCGGGTCACTGGGGGAGATGCCCGCCTGCGACGGCGCCATGCCGGCTCGCGGTCCACGCACCTCGCTCCACACCGCCCACAACACCCTGGCGAAGAACAGGTACAAGAGCGCCAGCAGTACGTACTTGAGAATGCCGAGAAGCGGCTCGGTTGCAGCTGCGATCACGTTGCCTCGAAGCGCAGGTGCGTGCTCCCCACGCTCACGATGTCGCCGTCGGTCAATGTTCTTTCACCGTCGATGCGGGTGCCGTTGATCTTCGTGCCGTTGGTGGATCCGAGGTCGACGATCACGAAGGCGTTGCCGCGATGATGGACCTCGGTGTGCCTGCGGCTGACGTTGGCGTCGGGCAGGGCGATGGTGCAGTCGGGCAGCCGGCCGATGGTCACGAGCCGATCGCTCAACGCGACGCGCTCGCCCGACGGCAGCACCAAGGTGGCTGCACCCCCGGAGCCGGCCTCGCGCAGTCGTGACGATACGGTGAACCGGCCCGGCTTGAGGTTGTTGTCGACCGTCATGCTCACGCGAACCGGGCCCATGAAGTGGAACCCCTCGGCGCGGGCGTACTCGCGAGCGGTCTCGCACAACTCGTTGTTCAACGCCTCGTCGATGTCGGCGAACCCTGCGTGATCTTTGCCGCTCAGTTGGAAACTGAAGTCGTTGGGGACGATTCGCCGGCCCTTGACGTCGACGCTGCGATTGTCGTCCATCTCGCGCAAGAGACGCCGGCCGAGCTCGACCGGACGAATGCTGGAATGAGAACCACGTGAGAACACGCCCTCGACCATACGCTCTAGCGACCGCTCGAACGATTGCAATCCCATAACTTGGCGTCAGGGTAGTGGCGCCGACACGTCGTTCGCGTTCGCTCACCCGTGTAGGGCCGTCCCGTCGGGCGCGATTTCTGCCATCGGTGGCGTGATATCGAACCCGTTGGGAGTACTCGGGCGCGGCGCGTGCCACCTGTGGCGTAGTTTCGCGCCCGACCCAATCGGGTTGGGGGTGAGGGTGGCGATTGCTAGCGTGTGTGCCTCTACTCGGGCGAGTGGCGAAATGGCAGACGCGCTAGCTTCAGGTGCTAGTAATCGAAAGGTTGTGGGGGTTCAAGTCCCCCCTCGCCCACCGCAAAGCCCCTGCTCAGCAGGCTTTTCGCGTCTCGGGAAACCCATCTTCTACCGGACTTCTACCGGAGGATCGCGAGAGGAGCTTCGTCAGGGGGCACGGTCAAGGGCAGAAGCGACATCAGCGCCTCGCTGTCTGATTGGTACCGGCCATCGACTGCTCGCAGTAGTCCGATTGATGCGAGCTCGTTGAGGTCGCGAGTGAGGGTCTTCGGTCCGCTGGCGGCGTAGATCTGAGCGAGCTCTGGCGTCAGCAGAGGGATGTCTTTCTTCGCGACCGGCTCACGGAAGAGAAGCGCCTCTGCAATCAAGGCCCGCCGCTCTCGCATGTCGGGGTCACGACCAGTGACTTGCGAGCCGACGTACTCATGCCAAGTCAGACGGAACTGCCTGTCGTAGATCCACCTCAGTTGCTCCCCAAGACCTTCGACGAAGCCCGAGGCGCAGTACGAGAGGAACCGCGTGACATCACCGCCGCTCTC
>JANPOJ010000044.1:0-2638 GCA_031427935.1 Ilumatobacteraceae bacterium
GTAACAGGTAGCAAGTATGCCGCGATTCATTGGTGCCAGATGTGGCGTGAACAGCACTTGAGCACCCGTGACCTGTTCGATTTCGGGACGGCACGCCGTACACCTCGGCGTACTCGGCGTCGAACATGCCCTCGTCGTTGACCGCGTAGCTGCGGCGACGTAGTGCACGGCCAACCACCTGCTCGCACAGCAGCCGACTGTTGAAGGCGCGGATGCCCAAGATGTGAGTGACCGTGTTGGCGTCCCATCCTTCGGTCAGCATGCTCACGCTGACGACGCATCGAACGCCCTCACCCAGCCGACCGGGTTTGCCGACTGTGTTCATCACCTCGCGAAGCAAGTCCTCGTCGGTGAGGTTGTCGACGTCGACGGCGGATTGATTGCGCTCGCGTAGCTCGCGCTTGAACTGTTCGATCTCGTGACCGACGGCGTCTTTGAAGTCGGTCTTCATCGCCTCGCCACTCTCGAGTTGTCGCGAGTCGATCAGGATGGTGCGCGGCCTGGCAATCCAACGACCGCTGTCGTCGACGTTGGTCAAGAGTGGCAGGTTGCCTTCGCGTGCCTTGATGGTGCCGTCGGGTTGCTCGATGTCTTGGCCGGCGATCCACTCGTACACCAGCTTCGACACCGTCGTGTTGGGGCAGACCACGATGAACACGGGCGGTGTCTCGTAGCCACCCTTGCGCAACTCCGTGTCCCAGTACCGATACGCCTTCTCGTAGCTGCCGTAGAGGCTGCGTGTCGCACCTTCGAGCGTGGGCGGGATCACCCAGTTGGTCACCTTGCGGGCGTTGGCTCGCTTCGGCAGGTCGGTGCCGATCTGGCTCCACAGGTTGCGGTAGACGAGCACTTCAGCGCGCGCGTTGTCGTCGACCGGCAGACGCGGCACCTTCACGATCCCGCTCTCGATTGCGTCCATCAATGAGAAGTCGCACACGACCCACGGGAAGATGTAGCCCTCCTGATGGCCGGACCCGGCCAAGTAGAACGGAGTGGCAGACATGTCGTAGACGGTCTTCAATCCGATCTTGCGGCGCACGGCTTGCAGGCCCTTGAACCACACGCGGGCGTCGGCGTTGCGCTCCTCGGCTTCGCGGTCGGGCTTGACGAGGTCATCGTTGGCCAGCAGCTTGTCTTGGTAGCAGTGATGCGCTTCGTCGTTGAACACGACGATCTCGTTCTTGCCGCGACCCATGAAGTCGCGCAGCACACGAGCCACCATCTCATCGCCGGTTTCCTTGAACGGGTCGACCTTCTTACCGTAGAGCAGGATCTTGCGGGTGTTGCTGGCGACACCCTGGATCTCCTTGTGATCCTTCGGGATGAACTGGTGATAGTTGGTGATCACGACCTGTGCCTCCTGCAAGCCACCCCACAGGTCAGGCGGCACCAGGTCTCGTTCGCGAAAGTAGTTGTCGGGGTCGCTGGGCAGCAGCACACGGAGGCGATCGCGGATCGTGATGCCGGGCGTGACGACGAGGAACCGTTTGCTGAACCGCGCGTCCTGGGGAGTGTGCACCTTGTTGAGCGTGTGCTAGGCGATGAGCATGGCCATTATCACGGTCTTGCCGCTGCTGGTTGCCATCTTGAGCGCGACACGAGGCAGGTTGTCGTTGTGCTCCTTGTTCAGCGGATCGAGACGGGCCCTGTAGTCGGCGGCGCCGTGGCGTCCGGCCACCTCGGTGAGAAAGATCGCCGTTTCGGCCGCTTCTCGTTGGCAGAACAGAACACGGTTCTCCTTGTCGGGGTTCGCCCAATGCTGCATGAGTTTGCGGCTGATCGCTGTTGCGCCTGGGTATGCGCGAGCACGCCACAGATCGACCTCGCGACGAACGTCGTTGACCAAGCTGTTGGCCTCGCGCCGTTCGCCGGTGGCATCGAAGTCGAGGGCGGCTTGGGCCTTCTTGCCCTTCCGGACCGAAGGGATCGGTGTCCACGATTCACTCGGCCGACGACCGGGAAGGAGCGTGCCCGTAGGCGAGCCATCTGCGCCGATCTCGAAGTGCAACGCCGGCGGATCGTACGGCCCATTGATGACGGGGTTGGCGAGGCGTTCAGCTTCCGCGACTACACCCGATACCACGGTGCGACCCTACAACGTAGATCTGCTGAGCCTGCCCTGTCTCCATCTCGGGTCGAATGGCACTGTTGTGACTGCTTCGCCTCGTCAAGGTTGGCGTAGTCGAAGAACTGGTTCACAGTCTTCGCCTGACCTGAGTGAGCGCGACGGCCGAGTCAACCCTTGTTCGACGCCTCGTCGTATTGACTGCTGTTCCCTCAGGACTTGATTCGCGTGCGGTATTCCTCAACGGCATCCTCGGGTACATGTGCAATGCCGTCGATCATGATGTACCGGATCTGCTTCGTCTGCACAAGGCGCAGCAGTTCCTTCGTCGGCATCTGAAGGCGGCGGGCAGCTTCGGTGGCGCGGAGCGCGGTGTCAGGCATCAGGGTCTCCTTGCGGATTGTCGAAATCGAGTCTACGACTGAGTACTCGGATCTGAGTCTCAACCGTCATGACCACGGAGAGGTGGTCGGACTCTATGAGTGCGTCGCGGGCGTCTTCGAGAGTGGGCAGGAGAACGGCCGTCGAGCGCGGCCTCAGGTCCTGGGAAGGACCGCGTCGACGAGGGCGGAC
>JANPOJ010000045.1:0-4120 GCA_031427935.1 Ilumatobacteraceae bacterium
TCTCTGCAGCGGTCAGCGCCATGTGGATGGTCTCGAGGTCGCGCATCTCGCCGACGAGGATCACGTCGGGGTCTTCACGAAGGGCCCGCTTCAGCGCCGATGCGAAGCTGTTGGTGTCTTCGCCGACTTCGCGCTGGTTGACGATCGCCATCTTGTGGTAGTAGAGGAACTCGATCGGATCCTCGACCGACAGGATGTGCAGCGGCTTGGTCCGGTTGATGATGTCGAGCAGCGAGGCAAGGGTTGTCGACTTGCCGGAACCCGTCGGACCGGTCACGAGCACCAGGCCGCGTGGTAGATCGGCGAACGTCCGAATCACAGCCGGCAGGTGCAGCGAGTCGAAGTCAGGGATGTCGAACGGGATCGTGCGGAGCACAGCCCCGATGGCGCCGCGCTGGCGGAACACGTTCATCCTGAACCGGCTCTTGCCGGGGATGGAGTAGCTGGTGTCGAGCTCGAGCTCGTGCGTGAACGACTCGACCTTGCGCTCGTTCAGGATCGCGAACACCAATCGCTCGATCATCGCCCCGTGGAGGATGCCGTAGCCCTCGAGCGGCCGCAGCACGCCGTTGACTCGCACGGTTGGCGGCGCGCCCGCGGCCAGGTGCAGGTCGGATCCCTTGAGGAGGAGGCACTGTTCGAGCAGCTCGTCGATGTTCTGGGGAATCCTCGGCGTCAACCCGGCTGGCGGTTCGAGCACCGGGGCAGCCAACGCAACGGCAGAGCCGTTCTGATCAGGCAACAACACGTGACACCTCCGAAAGCGTGGTCAGTCCCAGGGCAACCTTGGCGAGTCCGTCGCTGCGCAGGTCCATCATCCCCTGCTCGGCAGCGCAGCGCCGCACGTCCTCCGACGACGCTCGGCTGACGACGAGCTTGTCGAGCTCCTCCGACATCAGCATCACTTCGTGGATCGCCAGCCGCCCGCGGTAGCCAGTGCCGCCACACTGCGGGCAACCGACACCGCGGAAGAAGACGAGGCCTTCGATCGAGTGTCGCGAGAAGTCCCACTTGGCTGCGCTGAGCTCGAGCTCGGTGGGAACGAAGGGCACCTTGCATCGATCGCACAGGCGACGCGCCAGACGTTGGGCCAGCACGCAATCGACCGCGGACGTGACCAGGAACGGCTCGATCCCCATCTCGATCAGGCGGAGCGGCGTCGACGGTGCGTCGTTGGTGTGCAGGGTCGTCAGCACCAGGTGACCGGTGAGGGCAGCCTCGATGGCGATGACGCCGGTCTCGCGATCGCGGATCTCGCCGACGAGGATGATGTCGGGGTCCTGGCGCAGGATCGAGCGCAATGCATTGGCAAACGTGAGCCCGGCCTTCGGGTTGGTCTGCACCTGGTTGACGTTTGCCAGCCGGTATTCGACGGGGTCTTCGACCGTCACGATGTTGCGCGACTCGAGGTTGAGCAGGTTGAGGGTCGCGTAGAGCGTGGTCGTCTTGCCGGAGCCGGTCGGCCCGGTGACCAGGATGGCGCCGTACGGCTTGCGGTACGAGTGCTCGTACTGGGCGAGCTGCGACGGCAGGAAGCCGAGGCTCGCCAACGACTGCACGCTGCTGGCCCGATCGAGGATGCGCATCACGATCTTCTCGCCGTGCACGGTCGGCAGCGTGGCGACACGAAGGTCGACGACGGCGCCGTCGACCGTCAAGCTGATGCGACCGTCCTTGGGCACTCGCCGCTCGGCGATGTCGATGTCGGCCATCACCTTCAGACGCGAGATCACGCCGGGGATGATCGCCCGCGGCTGGCGCATGCGTTCGTGCAGCACACCGTCGATGCGATAGCGGATCCGCAGGTCGTGCTCGGTCGGCTCGACGTGGATGTCGGACGCCCGTTCCTGCACGGCCTGCAGGATGATCAGGTTCACGAACTTGACGATGGGGGCTTCCTCGACGACGGCGCGCAGCGTGGCCAGGTCGGTCTGCTCGTCGAACGAGTCGTCGACCACGATCTGGGCGACGTTGTTGACTTCCTGGTCGAGCTTGCGACGTTCACCGAGCAGGTCCGCCAGCTGGGTCGGGGTGATCGGGACCCGGGTGAACCGCTCGTCGAGCAACGCGCGCAGGTCGTCGACCGCCCGAAGATCACCGGGGTTGACCATGCCGACGATCAGTTCGCCGTTCTCGCGACGCAACGGCACGGCCTGGTACCGATGCCCGATGTGTTCGGGCAGCAGACCCCGAAGTGCCGGGTCGCTCAACTCAGCTCCCGGCGGAGGCCCCTCCGTGGTGGCCACTGGGGCCGGGAGCGTGGTTGCATCCATCACCCGCTTGTGTCGGCCAGTGCGGCTCGGAGTCGGACCAGAAGTCCCCTTTTCGGACTCAGGCGGCTCCGGTGGTCTCCCTGGTGGAGATGTTGCGGATCGTGAAGCTCTGCGGATTGGCGTTCGTCCAGTCGAAGCCCGGTGCTGACACGTGGGCGTAGGTGATCACGCTGTGGGCGCCGAGGATGATGTTGCCGCCCGCATAGAGCACGCCGGTGTAGGTCGAGGAGTTCTTCGCATCAAAGTTTCCGTTCGTGTACACCAGCGTGGTCACCGTGGTCGGGATCGTCAGGTTGTTGCTTGCCGTCACATTGCCTCGGGCAACGACGACCAGTTGCACGCTCACGCCTGCCGGCGCGTTGTTCGTGACCTTTCCGGGCAGCGTGAAGTTGCCCGACGTGACGATCGTCGTGTCACCCGTCAGCTGCAGCGTGTCCTGATGTTTGAGGCCGGCATCTCCCGACACGTTGTACACGCCCTTGATGGGGTTCTGCGCCGCTGTGACGAAGGCGGTGCCGCTGATGTTGAGGGGCACGACTGGGAGGTAGTTGGCCGCGTTGTAGGTGAAAACAGGGAGCCGTTCGAGCGGCACGAGTGGCGGAGGCGAGTGTTGGATGCACGTGCCCTGCACCTTCGGCGTTGGGCACCCGCTCGTGCCGATGTTGCCGCCCGCTTGGGCAACGTCGCGGATCGTCCCCCCGGTCGTGACGTTGCCACCGGCGTAGACGCTGCCATACACGTCGGTCGAACTGCTCGACACGCTGACGTCACCGTTGGCATGAAGGGTGCCGGTGATCTTCTGGTTCGAGCCGGTCACGATGTTGCCACGGGCCGCCACGTTGCCGATGTAGTCCTGGGAGTTGCCCAGCATGATGTTGCCTCCGGTATACATGCCGCCAACCACTGAGGATGCCGACCCGTCGCCATAGTTGCCGCCGGCGTACACGCCATAGGAGAAGGTCAGCGGATCGAGGTCGACAACCTGGCGTACCGTGCGGACCGACTTGGGCGAGGTCTTCGACGGGGCGTAGCCGTACGAGGTCAACACCCGGCGAAATGCGCCGCCGGTCGCGTCGGTCGCGACCGATACCTCGAACTGCGCTGCGGCGCCAGTGAGCGCGACGAGGCCGCTGCCGGTGTATGCAGAATTGGTGGTCAACGCGGAGTTGGCGACCACCGCCCCGGCCATTGCCGCGTCGATGGCGTGTTGGCGTTCGCGATCGCCGTTCGACGCCGTGCTCTCACGATCGGCAAATGACAGCAACACAGCGGCGAGCCCGAAGACGACGACAGAGATGATTGCGGCCATCACCATGACCGATCCGCGATCGGTCGAATGGTGATCCGACCTCTCGGCGTTGCGCCGCCCACTGATGTTCAGCATGGTCTCCATGCGTTCCTCCCTGCCACGGTCGTCAAGAGATGAAACTCGCCGCCGTTCTCTGATCGAATCGGAATGTCGACCACGACCGTCCGCAACGGCGTGGTCACCTGCCTGAAAGCGGTCGTGGTCGATCCAACTCCGCTGATGACGGTTTGTGGTTGCCCGAGGTTCTCGGTCCGCGTCACGGTGCCATTGGTGACCGCGTACGTCAGCACCGCGACCTCCGCCGAAGCAAGTGTCTGGAACGTCAACGTGTTGGCGCTGAGGTTCTCGCCCGGTGACGAGATGCAGATCGCCGAGCGCAGCTCTCGGTCCAGCGATGCCGACAGGAGCCGGGCCGCGTCGATCGCTTGAGCGCTGTGCTCGATGCGATTCGACGCGCCTTGCGCCAGGATGAGCGTCGCCGCGGCGATCGTCATCACGATCGACATGATGGCGAGGGTGATCATCAGTTCGATCAATG
>JANPOJ010000046.1:0-9560 GCA_031427935.1 Ilumatobacteraceae bacterium
CACCCCGCCGCGACCGTGGGCGCGATCACCTCGAGCGGCTCGTTGAAGGTCGGGATCATCAGCACGACCCGCTGATCGGCCCGCAGCGATTCGACGGGGTCAGGTGCATGGCTGTCGATGTCCCACAGAGTGACCGTCTTGAGCACCAGACCGAACAGGGGGAGGGCCTCGAACGTGACCAGCATCCACGCCACAGATCGGTTCCAGCCCCCGGTGGGCAGGGTGTACGCGACTCGCCAGGTCAGATAGGCGACGAGAGCTGCCACTGCGGCGGCTCCGCCGATGTGGGCGAGGTGTCGGGACCGCGCCGGTTCGGCGCGCGGACGGCCGAGGCGCGACGCCCATTTGGCGATGGACGGAGCGGATGGCTCGTCGGAGGAAGAAGTTCCATTCGCTCGACCATGCACGGGGGTGTCCAATCGTGAGTCGTTCAAGATGAACATCGGCACGACGGATCTCGCGCCCGAGAGGTACAACGTCCCAACTTCGCGGGCCATCACTCACGACTTCCGTCAGGTGGTGCGGTCCTCCCAGTCGACCCAATCGATGCCGGTGTCCGACACGTAGGAGTGGACCCCTTCCCCGGTCGTCCGGGCGAAGTGGTCGGCGCCGATGAGGTCGACGAGCCCGTAGGCCTGCATGCGTTCACGCACATGCCCCTTCAGCGCGGCGAGGCGCAGGACAGCGCCACGTTGCGCAAGGTCGCGGACCAACTCGGCGATCGCTTCCGCCGCGGTCGTATCGACATCGGTGATCGGCTCGGCGGTCACGAGCACCACACGGATCGGCGTCGGTGAACGATCGACGTGCGCGAGCACATCGTCGACGAAGAACCGAGCGTTGGCGAAGAACAGCGGGGCATCGAAGCGATACAGCAGCAACCCGGCGATGCGACGGCCCTCGGGGTGTCGCTCGGCGTCGTGATACCCCTTGAGCCCGTCGACCCGCACCAGCTCGGCCGTGTGCGGCTTCCACGCCTTGCGCATGAAGTCGAGCAACGACAGGGCGATCGCGACAACCACTCCAACGATCGCTCCGAGGACGGCAACTGCCAGGAAGGCGGCCACGCCGAGCAGGAACTCGCTCCGGCGGATCACGACGAGCCGCACCAGCGGCACGATCGCGAAGATCCGGATCGCAGCAGCCACGACGACAGCAGCCAGCACCGGCTGGGGCAGGTTGCGGAAAGTGCTCGGCGCGGCGACGACAATCGCAAGGAGGATCGAGGCCGCGAAAACACCGGTCAACTGCGTGCGTGCACCGGCGGCTTCGGCAACCGGCGTGCGCGATTGGCTGCCGCTCACCGGCATGCCTTGGAACAGGCCGGCCGCGACGTTGACCAACCCGAGCGCGACCAGTTCCTGGTTGGCGTCGACCCGGGTACCACGCTTGTCTGCGTAGACCCGAGCGAGCACACTGGTGTCGGCGAACGCCACGAAGGCGATGCCGAGAGCGGCGCCCGTCAACCGGCTGATGCTCTGCCAGTCGAGATCGGGCAACCGAGGACTGGGGAACCCGGAGGGAAGATCGCCGACCAGACGCACACCGTGATCGGCCAACCCGAACACCAGCGTCACGACGATGCCCCCGACCACGGCCACCAGCACGCCCGGCACACGTGGCGTGAGACGACGCAGCCCCACGATGACAACGAGGGCGACCACGGCCAAGCCGACCGCCCAGCTGTTCGTCTCGCCGTCGGCAATGCCGCGCCCCAAGTCGCGCAGCGTGCCGAGCAGCGTCTGCGCGTCGACGGAGAACCCGAACGCCTTCGGCAGCTGACTGGCCAGGATCGTCAGCGCGATCCCATTGAGATACCCGTACCGCACCGGGGCCGACAGCAGTTCGGCAAGGAAGCCGAACCTGGAGAGCCCGGCAAGCACGCCGATGATGCCGACGAAGACCGACAGCAGCCCGACGATGGCGACGGCCCGACGCGGATCACCGTTGCTCAGCGGGATCACGGAGGCCGCGATCAGCGGGGCGAGCGACGAGTCGGGCCCCATGACCAAGATCCGCGACGGCCCGACCACTGCGTACACGAGTAGCGGAACGATCGTCGCGTAGAGGCCGGTGATCGGCGGCAATCCAGAAGCTTGCGCATACGCCATGCCCGCTGGTGCAAGGAGTGCCACGAGCACCGTGCCGGCCGACAGGTCCTTGATGATCCACGACGGCTCGTAGGTACGCAGCACGTCGACGATCGGCAGCCCGCGGCGCCAGCCGGTAGCCACCTCGGTGCCGCCCGGCGAGGGCACAGGTGTCGACGATCTGATCACCGGCGACGACGGTACCTGAGGCTAACTTCGCCCGGGTGAGCCGAAAATGACCGAGCAGGGCATCTCCGTGCGCGACCCGCGCTTCGACGTGTTGTTCGAACCGATGCGGATCGGTCCTGTCGTGGCCAAGAACCGGTTCTTCCAGGTCCCCCAATGCAGCGGCATGGGCTACCGCGACGTGTCGTCGCAC
Source organism: Ilumatobacteraceae bacterium (assembly GCA_031427935.1). Classification (GTDB taxonomy): domain Bacteria; phylum Actinomycetota; class Acidimicrobiia; order Acidimicrobiales; family Ilumatobacteraceae; genus JAENVT01. The sequence continues at coordinate 2,470 of JANPOJ010000046.1, forward strand.
GCCGAGATGCGCGCCACGAAGGCCGAGGGCGGCTGGGCGATGGTGTGCACCGAGCAGGCCGAGATCCACCACAGCTCGGAGATCACGCCGTTCATCGAACAGCGGATCTGGGACGACATCGACATCCCGGCCCTGGCGCTGGCCGCAGACCGAGTGCACGCCCACGGCGCGCTGGCCGGCATCGAGCTCTGCTACAACGGCATGAACGGCCCGAACTTCTACAGCCGCGTTGCACCGATGGGCCCGATGCACCTGCCGATCGCCACGTTCACCAACGACCCGGTGCAGGCGCGAGCGATGACGCTGGCCGACATCGCCGACCTCCGGCGGTGGCACCGACTCGCGGTGCGGCGTGCGCTCGCCGCCGGCTACGACCTGGTGTACGTGTACGCCGGGCACGCGTTCGGTGGCATCCACCACTTCTTGTCGCCGCGATACAACCAGCGCACCGACATCTATGGCGGCCCGATCGAGAACCGAGCCCGGTTGCTGCGCGAGATGCTGGAGGACACTTGCGAGGAGTGCGAGGGCAAGGCGGCGGTCGGGTGCCGGATCACTGTCGACGAGCTGCGAGGCGCCGGCGGCATTCAGCGAGACGACATCGTGCAGATCGTCGGCATGCTCGCCGAGCTGCCCGACTTGTGGGACTTCGTGCTCGGGTCGTGGGAGGACGACAGCGTCACCTCACGCTTTGGCCCGGAGGCCGGCCAGGAAGACCACGTGCGCGGGCTGAAGCAGTTGACCACCAAACCCGTCGTCGGCGTCGGTCGTTTCACATCACCCGAGACGATGCTGCGGATGGTGCGCGAGGGCATCCTCGACTTCATCGGCGCGGCGCGGCCGTCGATCGCCGACCCGTTCCTGCCGAACAAGATCTCCGAGGGACGGATGCACGACATCCGCGAATGCATCGGCTGCAACATCTGTGTTGCCGGCGACTTCACGATGAGCCCCATCCGCTGCACGCAGAACCCGTCGATGGGTGAGGAGTGGCGTCGCGGGTGGCATCCGGAGCGGTTCCGCGCCCGGCACGCCAACGAGAAGGTCCTCGTCGTGGGCGCGGGCCCCGCTGGGTTGGAGGCGGCCCAGGCGCTGGGCAAGCGTGGGTACGAGGTCGTGCTGACCGAGGCGACGCGAACCCTTGGCGGGCGAGTCGCCCGCGAGAGCCGGCTGCCGGGCCTGGCCGCGTGGATCCGCGTCGTCGACTACCGGCTCGAACAGTTCAAGCAGCTCGACAACGTCGAGGTGTATCGCGAAAGCCCGATGACGGCAGACGAGGTGCTGACCTACGGCTTTCAACACGTCGCCGTGGCGACGGGCGCCACCTGGCGCGCCGACGGAGTCGGGCGCTGGCACACCACACCCATCGAGTTGGACCCGTCGTTGCCCGTGCTGACCCCCGACCAGCTGATGCGAGGGGATCGACCGGACGGCAACCGAGTCGTCATCTTCGACGACGACCAATACTACTTGGGCGGCGTGCTCGCCGAGCTCCTGGTCCGCGAGGGGTATTCGGTGGCGCTCGTGACACCGGCGGCGACGGTGTCGTCGTGGACGGCAACCACGCTCGAGCTGGACCGCATCCAACGACGAATGCTGGAGCTCGACGTCGAGTTGCACCTCTCGACAACCATCAGCGGAACCACGACCTTCGGTGTGACCCTGGAGTGCGTGCACACGAGTCGCCAGCGAAACCTTGCGGCGGATTCCCTCGTGATGGTGACCTCGCGCCTGCCGAACGACGGTCTCGCACTGGACCTGCTTGCAGCCGCGGATCGTTGGGCGGAGCACGGTCTGGTCTCGGTCACCGCCGTCGCGGATGCCCTCGCACCCAGCACCATCGCCGCTGCCGTCTGGGACGGTCGACGGTTCGCCGAGGACCTCGGCCGACACATGATCGCGACGCGACTCCGTTCCGCCGCGAGGTCACCCAGATCGCAGATCGAGTCGGCACGCGTGCGATCTTCACGCAACCCTGAGCCAGCGCGGCCAGACCACATCGGGGCCGACCGGATGGGTGCAAGGGCCAACGGCCCTGTGATGCGGGCCTCGTGCAGGCTTACGCTGACCCGCGGAACGCAGCGACATGGACGACGAACTCGACCCCCCGCAAGCGGATCTCCGGCCGATTCCCAGCGCACCACGGATCCCGGGATACCGCTATCCGACAGCCAACGGTGAACCCTGCCCGCGCACGATCCGGCTCGACGGGACGATCGAGAACGGCGGTGTCTGTCAATCCTGCGGCACCTGCCTGCTGTACAGCGGACTGATCGACCCCGTCACCCCGTAGACGACCGGCCCGTCAGACCCCTGCGCTGGACCTCGGCCAGCAACTCACCGTCCGACAACGCCCGTGCTGCACGTTCCCCTGGCGTCAGGCGCACGACCGGCGTCGTCCGCGCGGGCGGCGGCGCGTCTGCGTGTGCCGCTTCCTCGAGCTGGTCGATGAAGGCCTGCGCCTCGTCGCGCGTGAACTTTCCGGCCGCCTGGCGCTGGTTGAGCCCCAACGGGCCACGGGCGTCGCGGAAGCCGTCGTGTCCGGCAGCCGCGAGCAGCTCGGTCAGCTCGCGGACCTGCTTCCCCGATGCCGGCGGACCCGATGCTTGACCGAATGCCATCACCGACCATTGCACACTTCCATCGAGGCCAAGCACGAAATGTCCGCTTGCACCGGATATTCGGTGCCTGGATTGCCGCGCTCAGGCTTCGATTTCCAAGGTGCCGTCGGCGGTTCGGTGGGCCAGCCGCCCGGCAAGACCTTCGGTCGACGTGATGTCCATCACTGCAGGATCGGTGGTGCGGGCCCAGCCGCGCGCGCCGTCGGACGTCAGCACGGCTGTCAGCACGTGGGTCGGGCCGTTGCGATCGTGCACCACGGTTGCCGCCTCGACCGTGCATGCGCCCGACCAGTCGGCGGCGACAGCGTCGCGGCGACGATGCTCGACCTGCGGTTGGCAGTCGATGAGCGCATAAGGATTGGTCGCCGGCGGCGAGGCCGCGTAGAGGCCGAAGGAATGCTTGGTGGCAACGCCTCCGTTGCCGTGCACCAGACCCACGCCACCCGCCCGCACCAACGGCACCATCGCGGCGATCGATTGCCCAGCGGCGTTGCCCACTGCGGCGCCGGCAAATCCCAACCCACCGGTGACGGTGAGTCGGCGGTGGTGAGACATGCCGAGTGCATCGCAGGTCATCTGCACGATGGCGGGGAAGCAGGCGTACAGATCAACGTGTTGCACGTCATCGATCCCCATGCCGACGTGGGCCAGCGCAGCAGCGGCCGCAGTGGCGAGTGCCGGGGATCCGTGCAGCTGGTCGCGCTCGGCCAGCAGCCATGTCTCATGGCTGTTCGCCACGACCTGCGGGAAGACCCAACGGCCGGTGGGGATGCCGGCGGCGCGGGCCGCATCGGTCGAGCACAGCAGCACCGCCGACGCCATGTCGACGGTGTTGTTGGCCACCATCGCCTTGGTGTACGGGAACGAGATCATCCGGTTGTCGGGCGACGGCACGGCGATCTCCTCGGCAGTGTGCAACTGGCGATCCCATGCAGAGGGGTTGTCAACGGCGACTTCGCTGAACCCAGCCCACAACGTCGAGATGCGGGCCAGGTGATCCGCCAGTGACTCGTTGCGCGCTGCGCGCCGGCTGTCGTCGAGGAGGGCGTAGGCAGGTGCGGCGCCGAGCGCCATCGACTCATGCACCAACTCGATGGGGTAGGTCGACAACATCTCCGCATCACCGCTGCCCGGCCGGGTGTCCCAGTGCGGATCGACACCGGCCTTGCGCAACCTCTGCAGCGACCAGGCCGCCTCGCCGCCGACCACCAGGGCAACGTCGAGGGTTCCGTCGGCGATGCGTTGTGCGGCAACACCCAACAGCTCCTGGGGTGCGCTGCCCGAGATGGGCGTCAGCGCGCCGCCGGCGTCAGGTGCACCAATGGCCTCGGCCACCAACTGCCCCGGGTTGCGGTAGTCGAACCATCCACCGGCGACTCCGATCCACTGCACCTTTTCCAACATGCCGGGCGCGCCGGAATCGGCTGCCGCTTGGCGCGACGCCTCGGCCATCAGTTCGATGTGGCCAAGGGCATCGGCGAGATCACGATCCCCTGGTCGCTGCACGAATTGCGCGGCCCCGACGATCACTGGTTCCGTCATTGCCCGCTGACCGCATTTCGCGCCCACCGATAGTCGGCCTTGCCCGACGGGCTGCGGTACACCTCGTCAACGAAGCACACCTCGCGTGGCGCCTTGTAATCGGCGATGCGTTCTTTCACATGAGCGATCACCTCAGCCGCCGACGCATCGCCGCCCGGCGAGCGCGAGGCAACGAGCACCACCCGCTCGCCGAAGCGAGGGTCGGGCATCCCCACCGCGACACAGTCGACGACCCCCGGATGGCTACGCGCCGCAACCTCGACCTCTTCCGGGTAGACCTTCTCGCCACCGGTGTTGATGCACACCGAGCCGCGACCCAGCAGGTGCACCTGGCCATCGGCGTCGATGGTGGCGTAGTCACCCGGCATCGAGTAGCGCACCCCATCGATCACCCGGAACACCTTTGCGCTGGCCTCGGGTTGGCGGAAGTAGCTCTCCGGCCCGGGGCCGGCCGCAGCCAGCACGCCGGCACGCCCCGTTCCCCAGGGGATCGGCTCCCACGTGACGTCGTCGAACACCACCGTCGCCGGCGTTGCCATGAACTTCGCCGTGTCCAGCGGCTCCTGACCTGGCGCAGTGATGGAGATCGCGAACGGCCCACCCTCGCTCGCGCCGATCATGTCGATGATGGTCGCCGCCGGCGCGGCGCGCAGCAGGCCGCGCTTCATCTCCGCCGAGGTCGTGGCGCCGGTCGACACGATCCGCCCCAGGTTCGCGAGGTCGTACGGATGGCCGGCCGCAGCAGCCTGCTCCAGCTCGGCCACGATCGGCCGAGCAAACGCATCGCCGACCATCGACAACTGCGTGACTCCTTCGCGCTGCACCAGGTTCAGCAACTCGACCGGGTCGAAGCGGCGGCCGGCAAGCAGCACCACGCGCCCGCCGAGCACGAAGGTGGAGAACGCCAGGAACAGACCCGTGCCGTGCATCAGTGGCGGCGCCGTCATGTTGACCGGGCTGCGGCCCGCCTCCGCGAGTTCGACCGCCACGCGTCCGACCTCCTCGACCGTCGTCGGCACGGGCACACCCATCGTGCCGTAGCCGGTGAACGCCATGGCACCGAACAAGCCGGCATGAGTCCACACGACACCTTTCGGCAAGCCGGTCGTACCGCCAGTGTACAAGAGCTGGATGTCCGAGCCCGCTCGCTCGATCGGTTGCATCGGCTCGACGCCATCGAGCAGCTGGGCGTAGCTGATCGCGCCGGGCAACACGGGCGCGCCGTCTCCGCCGTCCACCTGCACCAGCAAGGTCAGCTCTGGGAGCGATCGGCGTGCTTCATCGACGACCTCGGCAAAGGCCCCGTGGAACACCAGCGCCTTGGCCCCGGAATCCGCCAGCACGTGCACGATCTCAGGCGCCTTGTAGCGGTAGTTCACGTTCACCGTGGCAGCGCGCACCTTGAACGACGCGTACGTGGTCTCGAGGTACTCAGGGCAGTTGTAGAGGAGTTGCGCCACCTTGTCGTCGCGCCCGACCCCTCGTTCGCGCAGGCCGGCCGCAGCCCGCGCTGCACCATCGTCGAAGTCACCCCAGCGGATGCGGGACTCGCCGATCACGATCGCCACCCGGTCCGGCTGCGCAGCCGCGAGGGCTTCCCACAACGTCGCCCAGTTCTCCGACAACGCAGCGGTCGTCATGCACGGCTCCTTCCGGTACTTCGGTCCGCCGAGGCTATTGCACGCTTCCCAGCGGCGAGCGACTCGTCGACTGCGGCAGCGATGCCAAGTCCGCCTCCGATCCTTCAGTGGCCGCGACTGCGGCACCGGGCGCCACGGCCGGCGCTGCGGCCCCCGAAACCACGGCGGACCTCGACATCTGCGACAACGCGGCCAAGGTCGCCCACGTCGGCAAGGTCCAAGGAATCACCGTGGAGGCGGGCTCCGGCAAAGAGGTCTCGATCGGCGTCAAGGGCTCTCCCTGCATCGGTGAGCCGTAGTCGTCTCAGGCGATGAACGCGTTGATGACGGCCGCCAGCTCCGCGCCTTTGTCCTCCTGGAGGAAGTGGCTGGCACCCTCGATCGTGGTGTGCGGCTGACCTTTCGTGCCGGGCACCTTGGCGAGGAAGGGCGCGTCCCCGCCTTTGGTGATCGGGTCGAGATCGCTGAAGCACAGCAGGAACGGCTTGTCGAACCGGGCAAGCACCTCCCACGCGGCCTTGTTGGCTGCCGACTCGGGATCGTCGGTCGACGTCGGCACGAAGGATGGGGAGATCCGGGCCCCGGCCTTGTACGAGTCGTCGGGGAACGGAGCGTCATAGGCGGCGATGACGTCCGCCGACAGATCGGTCGCGCTACCGCCGTTGATGATGTTGCCGATGGGGAACACCGGTGATTCCTGCGAGAACTTCTGCCAGGCATGCCCTCGCCGGTCGGGAGGCCGGTATTGGCAATGACGACGCGGGCGTAGCGGTCGGGTTGGGCGGTGAGCAGGCGAAGTCCGATGAGCCCGCCCCAGTCCTGCCCGAAGTACGTGATGCTGCGCAGGTCGAGGTGATCGAACACCAGCGATGACGTCCACATGATGTGGCGGGCGTAGCTGTAATCGGTCTGCTCCGTCGGCTTGTCGCTGCGACCGAACCCGACGAGGTCGGGAACCACGACGCGATGCCCCGCCGAGGCCTTCGCCCGGCTCACCTACGGCCGCCTTGACCCCGCACACACGCCGGTCTTCGCTGGCGACCCGGCGATCGTCGACCGGCTCCGAGCCACGTTCCCCGGACCGTGACTGCCCCTCCTCGCGCACAGGGTGCTAACTGTCACACGAGAAGTGCTTGCAAAATACAGCAGTTCGGTATGATGGAGGCGAGCCCCAAACGGGTTCACATCGAGCCGGAGAGGCTCAAAGGAGGTGGCTGAGATGACCACCGTAATGACCACCACGAAGAAGTGGCAGGACCAATACCTGACGATGATGGCCCGCGTCGAA
>JANPOJ010000047.1:0-9861 GCA_031427935.1 Ilumatobacteraceae bacterium
GTAGATACTGTTATGACTTGCGGTGGACCTGTACCTATTTCAATTACTGGTCCAACAGTTAGTGATTATACTTGGATAGATACAATGACTCCTTATGGAGTTACAATTAGAGCATATTTGATAGATGCTCTAACGATATGAGTAGTCATGAAATTTTAATGTATATTATGTTTGGTATCGTTTTATATGGTTTAATAAGGAGATAGAGTGCAACTAGTACAGTCAGGCATACCACTAGCGATTGATTACGGCTCATACGATATGCAGCCGGATCTATACGTTCAGTTAAAGATGTTTGATGTGACTGGTGTGCCCGTACTGGTAGATGTTGTTAACCTTATCCATGTTGTAAATGGTGGTTATATTGGACTTGTTACTATGGATCCGAATAGGAACTATTATATAAGTATTACTGTATATACCGATGTTACATATACTGCATTAAATACAAACTATTCACCATCCAGTCAGTCATACTACGCAATGAATATTCTCGGATTAGCTGAATCTTCTGTTTATCTCAATAAAATGTCTACTGCGTACAACAGCATCGTTGGTAATCAGGAGTTATTGGTTTGGGCAGTCGAACGACTCGATCGTCGGGTACACACCGTGGCCGCGACCCGTCCACGTACCGAGCAGGAACCCGAGTGGCTCGACGTTCGGATGCAGCGGCGGCGTGGTCATACCGTGATCGTACGCTCGGTGGATTGGGCACGCAGATGGCAGGACTGCGATCAGCGGTTTGCGCGCCCACGGTTCGGGGTACCGACTCAGCTGTGAATATTCAGCCGAACCGAGAATCCGTGAAGAAGCTTGTTGGTATCAACGTGACCGCCACGATCGTCGCTGTCGTCCTCGTTCTCAGTGGCGGTGTGGCCATGGCCAAAGGTGGTGGTGGCGGCGGGAGCGGGGGATCGTCCGGTACCTGGCCCGCGGCGTTCCCGCTACCGACCAACCCGGGCACGGTGATCTCGCAATCCTCGACCACGGCCGTGGTGCGGTCGACCGACACGGTGACCGTCGTGAGGGGCAAGTTGGACAACCTGTACGTCACGCAGAAGGGCTGCACCGAAAGGCTGGCGGTCAACAGGCCCAAGGACTACCTGTGCGTCAACCCCGCAACGCACACGACCGATGAGATCTACTTCACCTTTGCTGCGCTCGACCCGACCCCGACCGATGCCTCCCGGTCACAATCCAACGCCTTCTACGTCAAGGGCTGAACTGACACAAGAACTCCCAAGGACTCGAGTGGAGCCGACTGGGCCAATCGGCCAATAGTCTGGCGCGTAGTCGGGCTAGTTTTCCCGGGCGTCCGGCCCCTCTAGCTCAACGGTAGAGCAGCGGACTTTTAATCCGTTGGTTCGGGGTTCGAGACCCCGGGGGGGCACCGAATCGTCCTAGCTCAGAGCCTATTTCTGAGCTGGGACTTCGGTTTGAACTAGCCTGTTACCGCGAATCTGCCGCGAAAGGATGGTTCGAATGGGGACAATGCGCGAACGAACGCCCGGCACCTGGGAGCTGGTCGTGTCGGCGGGTCTTGATCCTGCGACGGGTCGATACCGGCGGGTGATTCGCACGGGTCAAGGCCACCTCGAAGCGCGAGGTAAAGGCCGCACTGACAGATCTCGAAGCGGCGGTCGCCGCCGGCAAGGTCTCGCTCGACGACATGACGTTTGCCGATTTGCTCGAGCGCTGGATGGAGCACATCACCGGGCTGGGGCGAGCCGAGACGACGTTGGATCACTATCAGCAGTACATCGACCGGGAGATCGCTCCGGTGCTCGGAGCGATTCGCTTGTCGAAGTTGAAGGCGCTCGACATCGACCGGTTGTACACGAAGCTGCGCAAACGGGGATTGGCGCCGGCCACGATCGCCAGGTCCACGCGATCCTGCGCGCTTCGCTGAACCAGGCGGAGCGGTGGGGCGTGGTGCAGCGCAACGTCGCCAAGCTCGCCTCCGCCCCGTCGCAGCCGCAACGCGAGCAGCACCCGCCTGAGGTCGCCGATGTCCTCGCGCTCCTTGCTGCGGCGCGAGACGTCGACGCCATGTTCGGTCTCTACGTCCGCGTGATGGTCCGACGGGTGCGAGGCGAGCCGAGGTGTGCGGGCTGCGGTGGTCTGATGTGGACACGGCAACCGGCACGTTGAGACGCACGGCTACATCTTCGCGAAGGATCCGACCGGCCAGTCGGCGTGGCGCCCCGACACGGCGAACGCCCGTTGGGTGCGAGCCCGCAACGCCGCGGGTCTCCCCTCGGTTCGGCTCCACGACTTGCGACACTTCCAGGCGACGCAGTTGTCGGATGCCGGGGTGCCGCCCACAGGCCACAGGCCACCCGCACCGTCGACTCGCGCAGCGCCTCACCCATGGTGGGCTCGTGGTCGTCGCGATGACGCAGCAGGTTGATGCGAGCATCTCGCCCAGTACGGCGACGAGGCGATCTATGCCCAGCCGGGTGCGTTGACGTCGACGAAGGTCCCGTGACAATCACCCCGTGGTGGGGAGCACGGAACCGAGGCTGGGTGTCAGACGAGTCCGGTCCGTGGTCAGACGCGCCGCGATGACGACCTCGCCTCTCACCGGCTCCGACGCGCGGTCACAAACTCGGGCGCGGCGCTCTCATGGTGATGGGCAAGCCCGATCGCTACCGCCGTCGGTTCGGCCTGCGTTGGGAGACCCGGCGGTCTGCCGGTCGGCGCGCCGCAGCCAGACATCCCACAGCCGTGACTGAACGCGCAGCGTGAGAGCGCCCACCACCACGAGGATGACCAGGTTGAGTGCTAGCTGACCGAGAGCGCCAGCCGCCTCGCCGACGCGTGACATGGCGAGGGCCACGCCAACGTTCGAGGCCGCCGGAATGGTGGTGACCGAGATAAGAACGCCAACCAACGCGCCGCTGCGGGCCTCGGTGAGCGAGACCGTTCCCGCGACACCAGCCAGTACAGCGATGATCATCGCGAACAGGTCAGGGTTGCTGATGAAGTTCGTGAGCGGACGCTCGCCCAGGCGGTAGGCGACTGGGATGCGGTCGGCCCAGCGCAGCACCAACGTCAGGCCAGCGGCTGCAACGATGGCGATCGGGAACCCGACCGCCAAGGCGACGAGACCGCGACGCACCCGACGCAGCCGCCGGCCGTGCAGACCCAGCGCCACGGATGCCAGCGGGCCGTACTCGGGCCCTACAACCATGGCCCCGACGATGAGGATTGGCGAGTCGACCAGCACGCCCACCGCGCCGATGAGCACGGCGATGACGAGCAGCGCCACAAGGCTGGGCGACAATCCGCTGTCGTCGCGCACGCGTGCTTCCACTTCCTCCCAGATCACCGCTTCCAACGGTTCGCCGGGCGCGTGGGCCTCGGCGGCGGCGGCGACGTCCGACAGTGCGGTGTCGATGCGTTCTACGGCGATGGAGCCGACACGGTGCAGGTCCAGTTGCCGGAGCTGCTCGAGCACGCCGTTGGCCGCCTCACGGGCCACGTCGAACTGGACGAGGTCACCAGCGGGTCGTCGGGCTGCGCCGGGCACGACCACGATGTTGCAGATCGCCAGGTTGGCCTCAAGCTCACCGACGAGAGCAGCACGCCGGTCGGGCGGCGTGATGACGCGTACGTGTAGCACAGCCCGACCCGGGTTAGCGCGCCGCTGGCGCCGCGTCTGGTGCGGCGGTGCGGTTGTGTCGGACGCTGAAGGTGATCGCTGCGACCAACATCCCCACGATGATCGCCAAGGACATGTAGGTGTTCAGGTGGATCCAGTGCGAGACCGTCATCTTGAGCCCGACGAACACGAGGATTCCGCCGAGTGCGTGGCTCAGATAGTGGAACTTCGCCCGGGCCCCGGCCAACAGGAAATACAGGGCCCGAAGGCCCAGGATGGCGAAGGCGTTCGACGCGAACACCAAGAACGGCTCATGTGACACGGCCAGGATGGCTGGTACCGAGTCGACCGCGAAGATCACATCGGTGACCTCGACCACCACCAGTGCGGCGAGTAGCGGCGTGGCCGCCCGTCGGCCGTTGATGCGGGTCAGGAACCGATGGCCGTCGAACTCGTCGCTCACCGGCATCACCCGGCGCAGGAGGCCGAGCCCGCGGGTCGCCCCTTGGCTGCCCTCGTCGGCCCGGTGCCGGACGACCTTGACACCGGTGTAGACGAGGAAAGCCCCGAACACCACGAGCAGCCACCAGAACCGGGAGATCAGCGCGGTGCCAGCGAAGATGAACACCGCCCGCAGGGTGAGCGCCCCAAAGATCCCCCAGAACAGCACCCGATGCTGGAACTTGAGGGGGATGGCCATGCTCGTGAACAACATCGCCCAGACGAACACGTTGTCGACGCTCAATGACTTCTCGATGAGGTAACCGCTGATGTACTCGCCGAACGCCTGCCCACCGAACGCGACCGCGACCACACCGGCGAACGCCAGGCCACAGGCCACCCATACCGTCGACTCGCGCAGCGCCTCACCCATGGTGGGCTCGTGGTCGTCGCGATGACGCAGCAGGTCGACGGCGAGCATCACGCCCAGGACGGCGACGAGTGCGATCCACGCCCACGTGGGTACGTTGACGTCGACGAAGTTCCCGCGACTGTTACCGGTGGCGGGGAGCATCGGCGAGGATCTTTCGTGATCGATCGGTGCGCGGAGCCAGCGGGGTGGCGATCACGCGCTCGTTTGGGAAGGTGTGACTTCCATCGAGTCCCGGCGAGCCAGCGTGGCGATGGGGTTCGGGCGATCCTCGTCGTCGTCGCACCCGAGCAGGCCGGCGAACGTGGCGATGTTGGCCAGCGCCGAGAGACGATTGGCAACCGCGGCGGCCGGCGCGCAGGCCGGCGGTCTTGAGTGAGTTACGGAACATGGGACGTGTCACCTCGATGTGAGATCGGACCGGACCGGTCGGTCAGGTGGTGGAAACGGGCGGGGCTTGCATCAGTTCTTACCAGGAGCGTCCGACGGCCCCGCGACTGCAGCTATGAGGGAGGTGCGAGCGGTCGGTCAGCTGTTCAGTATCGGAGGACGGCGGCGATGCGGTCATGGTTTCGGAGGTCGTTGTCGGCGACGATGACAGCGTTTCCGCCGTGGCGCAGGACGACCTCGATGGTGTCATCGATGATGTCGTCGATCACGTCGGGGGCCTCGCGGTCATCGGCTCGTTGCAGTTGGAGGTTGTGGTCGATGCGGGCCGGGAGCGCGTAGGTGTCTTCTACGACCAGCAGTCCCACGCGGCCGTCGTTGGCGAGCGGCCAGATCTCGTCTATACCGCCCGCGTAGCGGCGGGTCGATCTGGCATGCTCCAGTGCTTTCGTTGCTCGGCGGTGATCGGTGCGGAGCCAGTCAGTCACGAGAGGCCACGCTGCGTTGTGGAGTTCGGTCCAGCTCGTGCGGTCATGGTTGCCGGGGATGAACCCGATGGTGTCGAGACGGTTGGAGATGATGGTGCGTCGGACGGTCCGTTCGACACCGGCGATGATCGTCGGTAGTGGGTCTTGGGTGTGTTCGGCCCGGACGCGCTCTTCCACCTCGCGCTTCCACGATGCTGCGGTCTGCTCGTCCTGCCGCACGACTGGCCAGGTGCCGGTGCGTGATTCGATGAGTCCTTGGCGGTCGCCGATGAAGAGACGGGTCCTGCGGTCGCTGATTGTGAGAACGCGATAGCAGGCGGTGCGGTTCAGGTCGGCGACGAGGTCGCGGGTGGCGAAGGTGTCGTCGATCACGACGCGTTCGTTGACTGTCCGTCCGAGATGGACGGCTGCCGAATAGTCCGGCGACACGCATACCGCGAGGGCACGCGCGGATCGCTCGGTGGTCTGATCGTCGACAAGTCGGGTGATCGTCGAGATCAGGGCGCCGCGGAGTTCGTCGGGGATGTCGCCAGTGAGCCGATCGTCGGCGTGCTTGACGAGGCACAAGGCTGTCGCGAGTTCGGTCGGGCTGAGGACGGTGCCGGGTGTGGTGTTCAACAGCACCGTGATGCTCGGGTACACCGTCTGGCCCTGGAGCTGAGCGAGCAGAAATCGGTTCATGTCAATGGTCCTTGGGTGGGGTCGGGGTGGATAACGGCGCGGGAGCAACGCCAGAGGCGACGGTTGCGGGGACGGGTGTTGCGGCCGCGGTAGAGGTGCGGGTGTTCGGTCGGTTGATCCAGCGCCGTGCCGCCGGGAGAAGCACGGCGAGGGCGCAGAGTCCGGAGACGAGCGTGGTGACTCCGAGCAGGCGGTGATCGTCGAGCGCTGCCACAACAGTGGCACCACCGACGATCAACGCGATGGCCGACAGCGCGAACGTGGCGCGTCCGGTACGGCTGGCTGTCAGCTTGGTCGTCGCCACGGTGGCGGTCGACCGGGTGCGATCAAGTGCGCGTTCCGCCCACGCGAACTCGGTGGCCAGCACCGCAAGACCGGCCACGACGACCAGGAAGCCTGGACCCGGGAGTACGAGCATGGCCAGACCCGCTCCCAGCAGGGCTACGCCGACGACAAGCACGATGAGCCGCTTGATGTTCGACGAGATCCATCGCAGCCAGTGGATGGGGTGGTTCAGATCTGGCGTCATAGCGGGCCTTTCGATGGACTCGTAGATCGAGGCGTGTTGGCCAGCCGGACCCGGCAAAGTCGGCCAGACCATCCCGGGCAGACCGAATCGGCTCATGCACCAACTATCCGGTTCTATTGTCCAGAAACCAAGGGCGAATCTCCGAACGGATTTCCCTCACTATTCTTCCGAGATCCGGAGAGAATGCGTTTTTTTTGAAAGCGATTTCGAGCGGGATCGCGTTGGCGCCGGCGGGGAACAGCCAGCGCCCGCCCGCCAACCAGGGGTACGTGGCGTCGCCGTCGGACCGGCGAGATCAGCGGAGCTGTGAGTAACCCAGCGATCGCCCCAGCGCAGTGCGGGAGTCCGACGCGAACCGGAAGTCTCGGGGTTGAGCGCCCGACGGCTACCGGCAATGAGGTACCTGCGACTACGAAGGGTTCGAGCCGGCTTTGTTGCCGGACCTCGGATTGACTTGGCGGTCGATACGGGCCGCGCTTTCGACGCCTGTCGCGAGGCGGCGAGCGCACACAGCGAGTTCGAGGATGAAACGGCCTCCGGCTGTCCTGGGGGGCGTACCCGGTGAGGTGAGCGATTCGCTCGAGCCGGTAGACGACGGCGCGGGGGCTGAGGTAGAGGGCGCGAGCGGTGGCGGACACGTTGCCGGACGTTGCGATGTGTGCCTCGAGGGTCTCGATGAGGTATTCAGCACCACCGCGGGCCCGCTGGAGCGGACCGAGGACCGTGCCGACGAGTTCGGCAGCGAGGCCGGGGTCGGCCGTGAGCATCCGGTAGGGGAGAAGTTGGTTGAAGTGGGCGACCGGGCCGGCCACGGCCCCCCGATCGGCCAGTTCGAGAGACTGGCGGGCTTCGCCGTAGGAGCGGGCGACCCCGCCTGCCCCGGGTTGGGGCCGGCCGACCCCGATCCGCCACGGTCCCTCGCCGGTCTCTTCAAGCATGCGGGCCAGGTCCTCGGCGGAGTCATCGGCAGCACCGGGGAAGACGCAGATCAGCGAGCCCTCCTTGGTGGCGACGACGACGTCACGTCCGCCGAAGGTGGCTAGCACGCGGGCCTCGACCCGTCCGTGAACCGGGCCGGCGTCGACCAGCCGCCGGCCGGTTCGCGCCACCGCGACGAGGTGGCTGCTGGCGAGGTTGAACCCGAAGCGGGCCGCTCGCTCCTGCAGCAGGATCGGCTCGGCGGTGCCGGAGAGGAGGTCATCGACGAACTCCCTTCGCAGCGACTCCTCGAATCGTACGGTGCGGCGTTGGGCCTGCTCGTATCCCTCAGCGAGCGCCTCAGCTGCGTCGTCGGCTGACCGGAACAGCGTGGCGGCCACGGCCGCCACGGCCGCCGGGCCCGACTGCGGCGCCCGGCTTTCGATATCACTCCACAGCCGCCACGTCGCGCTCAGATAGAGGTCGAGCACCGCGGACATTGAGACGCCCCGCTCGGCTGCTTCCTCGCCCTGACGGCGGCAGGCGATGACCTGGGTCTGCGACAGGCGACGCCCGACTCGGGCGGCGGCGATCACGGCGAGGAGGTGGTCGCCGAGCAGGTCGGCCTCGACCCCGGCGTCGCCGGCGGCCTGGCCGGCGAGGAGCGCAGCGTTGGTATTAGAAGGATCCACGAGCCTCTTGAACTCGGAGCGGGTGGGGGGAGCCCGCGAGCGACCGGTGGAGCGTGGTTCCATTCTGGGGCACAGTCTGCCGCAGTCCGGAACAGAATGCCTGCCGCGCACGCGAATCGTGGTGGACCGGCTGCCGAAATCTTGCAGCCGGACAAATCACCGCCTGCCGCTCCTCAATCTGGAAGCCATCGCCTCGACACCGCCCTGGCGATGGCCGCCGAGCCAACGGCGCAGCCCACCCCCAACCAAGTCGTCGCCTACAACCTCGCCCAGGCCCGAACGTGGAAGAACTGGACCCAGGAAGAAGCAGCCGAGCACCTCGAACCGTTCCTCGGCGCACGAAGGGCAACAGCCACGTTCTCGTCGGCCGAGCGCTCGATCGACGGTCAACGGGTACGCCAGTTCACCGCCGACGACATCGTCGCGTTCTCGCGTGGCTTCGGGCTGCCAGTCGGGTTCTTCTTCCTGCCCCCTCCTCCGAGCGCCGCACCGTTGCCGATCCGCTTGGCGTCGAAAGACAACCCCTATTGGGTATCCGCACGGCCGAATTGGTCGACGTCGTATTTGGCCCGCCCGGCGATATCGGGTTCATGGCGGCGCGCGTCAAAGAGTTCTTCCGCCAGACTTCGGTCGATCTGCAGAGCGACGCACAGCGCCGGTTGAGCATGCACACCGAGTCCGTCGTCGATGCGGTGGTGATGGATGAACTCGGCCGCTTCGACGAATGGAAGGCGATGCTCACCGCGCTGGCCAACCAACTCGATGATTGGCAGTAGCGGGCCAAGCGCGCCGCCGCCACGCACAAGGACGGTGACGGTGGGTGACAGTCGGCCGGGTCATGCGGTGCGATGTGGCAGGTTCTGTTCGAGCCAGTGACGCGAGAGCGGCTTCATGTCGTCGTGCGGGTAGTAACCGTCGAAGGTTTCTTGGACGTCCTCAATCGTGTGAAGCCCCGAGGCCGCGACGAGCGGTTCGAGATCGGGGAGGTCCCGTCTTCCTCGACCCGCGCGGAGCTTCATCGCCAGCAACATCATCGGCTGCGCGACGAAGACGCGCACCTTGCCAACCTCGAGTGTCGGTCGCCAATCATGTGGGCCCACACCGACACCTTCTGGGATGAACATCACGGCCTTCTCGTTGAGCCAATCGTCGGGCCAGCGTCGACGAATTGCGATCTGTTTCACCACATCAACAACCTGTTCGCGGACCGTTGGTCGGGCGTTGACCCAGGCGTCGATGTCGCTGGTTGCTTGGCGATCGGTGTTGTACTCCAATGCGATCGCAGCGCCGCCGACCACATGAATCGTGAGCTCCAACCCGGCTCCGTCCAACTCACGGGCAAGCTCGCCGAGTCCTGCCACGATGTCGTCACGATCCAGCGTCATACGCTGGCCAGTTCGACAGCGTCGATAATGACCCCACGAGTACGCAGTTGGGGCGGTGTGGCGTCGATGACGGTCGAGTTGCCGATCGACCAACGATCCACGAACCACGCCGTGGCGAGGCGAGGACCGTCGGTCAGCCACTTCGGGCGAGGCAGATGTTCGGCCGCCAGTCGAAAATCGACCACGCCGGCAATAAATGCATCGAAACGTTCATCGCTCGTCGGCGGCGGTGGCGCGACTGCCAACGCGACTCGCTCTGCACCATGTTCGCGAGCAAGATCGTCCGCCAATTGGATGACAGCC
>JANPOJ010000048.1:0-2747 GCA_031427935.1 Ilumatobacteraceae bacterium
CTGCTGCGCACCACCGACAGGTACCAGTCGCGAAACTCCGGCGCGGTCTCGACCACTCCGCCGCCGACGAAATACGCGTTGGGGTCGGTGAAATTAGCGGCGATCGTGAACAGGCGGCCGATCGCAATCGCCTGCTGCTCGAACACCTTGCGGGCCATCTCGTCGCCTCGTTCGCCATAGCCGCGCAGCTCCTTGGAGGCCTCGTCGATGGGCGTGCCGGCCAGAGGGTGATCGGGATATCGCGTCAACCAGTAGGGCAGCAGGTTCCGACGGATGCCGGTCAGCGAGGCCACGCTCTCGACATCGCCGACGAACCCGCAGTTGCATTGCGGCATCGCCTGACCGTCGCCCAGCAGGCCCTGCATCGGGATGTGCACGTGCCCCAGTTCACCCGCCATTCCGGCTGCGCCGCGCACGACAGCGCCCGATTCGATCACGCCGCCACCAAGGCCGGTGCCGACGATCGCCGAGACCGACGATCGCTTCAACGCTTTCTCCCCGTAGTACGCGAAGTGGGCGTAGAGCGCTGCGGCGTTGCCGTCGTTGCTGTACACGACCGGGATGCCCAGCCGAGCCTCGAGCGCGGCGCGCACGTCGAACCCCCACCACTCCGGCAGCGCGAAGTTGGTGGCTCCCTTCGACGAGATCACCCCTTCGGCTGACGCCGGACCGGGCGTATCGAGGCCGACCGCTCGAACATCCGAGCGCTCGATGCCGGTGATCTGCAACCCCGACTCGAACGCTGCCGCCAGGGCGTCGAGCGCCGTGCCCGTGCCCTCGGTCACGCGGCTCGGCACCTCGATCATGCGATCGATCAGGAAGTGCCCCGCCTCGTCGAGCACCGTGACGTTGTTCTTCGTTCCGCCATTGTCGATTCCGACGATCATGGACCCGGGGTCGCGCATAGTCCTCCGTTCGGCGGAGATGATAGGCGCGGCGGAATCCGCCGCGCCCGAGCGATGAGATGTCGGAGGATCAACGATGGCAAGGTGGTGTAGATGATCGATCGGTTGCGAGGTCGGCAGGAGTGGCAGTTCTTCAGCGCCCTACGCCGTGCCGCGCCCGCCTACGCCATCGGCTGGTGGGTGCTGGTGGTGCTCCGCGGCACGCTGCCGGCTGTCACGTCGGTCGCGTTCGGATGGCTGGTCAGCGCGATCACCCGCGATGTGTCGCTGTTGGGCCCGCTCGTGATGGTCGGGGTGTCGTTCACCTTGTTGCTGGTGTCGCAACCGCTGCACCAACTGGTCTCGTCGAACCTCGGGGCGCGGATGGCGGCGCACCTATACGACCGTCTCCTCACCGTGTGTGTCTCCCCGCCCGGCATCGCCCACCTCGAACGGTCGGAGCTGACCACCGATCTCACGATGGCCCGCGACTTCGACCTCGGCATGATGGGCCCACCACTCGACATCTCGATGGATTTCATCGCCGGAGGGCTGGTCGATCTGGTGGTCGGTGTCAGCGCTGCGATCCTGTTGGTCGGGTTCCGTTGGTGGGCCGCGCTGCTGCTGGCCCTGGCGTGGCTCTCGACCCATTGGCTGCTTCGCGAAAGTGGCGTGTGGAAGGACCGCAACACCGACGAGGTGCGCAAGGCCCAGCGTCATGCGGAGTACTCGTACCGGCTGGCCGTCGACGCCGCGCCCGCCAAGGAGTTGCGGTTCTTCGGCTTGGCCGGCTGGGTCACCGACCGGTTCGTCAGCACTCGTCGCCGCCTCTACGACTTGCAGTACCAAGCCACTCGCCTGCGCGAGAAGTCGGTTCTGTCGTGCCTGGCGATTGTGCTCGGCGCCAACCTGGCAGTGTTCTGGCTGCTGGCCGACGCAGCCGCCGGCTCGACGCTGACCACGGCACGCGTCGTCGTGTTCGTACAGGCTGCGATCGGCGTCTCGTCGATCGCGTTCGGCGGGCTGAACTGGGCGATGGATGGCGCCGCAGCACCGGTCGTCGCGCTCAAGCGCGTCGAGGCCGCAGTGGGCAGCGGCGCGCTCGCAGCGGGCACGACCATCCCGGCGGTGGGCCCGAAGGAGATCCGGTTCCGCGATGTGTCGTTCGCCTACACCGACGGTGGGCGCCCGGTGCTGGACGGCTTCGATCTGACGATCCCGGCCGGCACGTCGATGGCCATCGTCGGCCAGAACGGGGCCGGCAAGACCACACTCGCCAAGCTGTTGTGCCGCCTGTACGACACGACATCGGGCTCGATCGAGATCGACGGTGCGCCACTGGCATCGTTGGAGCTCACAGCATGGCGTTCGCAGGTCACGGCCGTGTTCCAGGACTTCATCCATTTCGAGTTGCCGCTGCGCAACAACGTCGCCCCTACCGGAGCGCCCGACGAGGTCGTTCGCGCTGCGCTCGCCGCCGCGGGCGGCTCGGAGCTGGCCAACGGTGACCTCGACACCATCTTGTCGAAGGGATACCCGGGCGGCACCGATCTGTCGGGCGGGCAGTGGCAGCGCATCGCCCTGGCGCGTGCGTTGTGCGCGGTGCAGCAGGGCGCCGGCGTGGTCCTGCTCGACGAGCCCACGGCGCAGCTCGACGTACGCGGCGAGGCCGAGATCTTCGAGCGGGTGCTCGCGGCCACACGTCACTGCACGACCATCCTCATCTCGCACCGCTTCTCGACCGTGCGGCTGGCCGACCGGATCTGCGTGATGGAGGATGGCAAGGTCGTCGAGCTCGGTAGTCACGACGAGCTGATCGCGCTGGGTGGCCGGTACCGAACCATGTTCGAGCTGCAGGCATCG
>JANPOJ010000049.1:0-3001 GCA_031427935.1 Ilumatobacteraceae bacterium
GCCTCTACGCTGTCTGGGTGAACACGCCGACGAGGGTGCTCGTTGCGATCCTTGGGACGGCAGGCGTTGCCCACTTCGCAACCCCCAAGCACTTCGACGAGATCGTGCCCAGGGCGTTGCCCGGACCAGCGCGGATGTGGACCTCTATCAGCGGCGTGGCCGAGTTGGGTGTTGCGGTGAGTGTCGCCGTTCCACGATATCGAGGGCTCGGCGCAGCGTTGGCGGCTGCGCTGTTCGTCGTCGTCTTTCCGGCCAACGTTCAGATGGCGATCAACTGGGCTGATCGACCGCGGGCGCAACGACTGCTCGCCTATGGACGCCTGCCGTTGCAGGTCCCCTTGATCTGGCTGGCGCTGCGCGTCCGTCGCTCCGTGGCCTCTTGATGCGGTGACACCGCAAAACGTGATGCGGGGTCGTGCCGAATGCTGAGGGGTATGGTTCGGTCCACGGACGGTGAAACGAGAACGGGTCCATGAAGAATCCGACGAAAGTCGTGGTGGGTGTGGTGGTGACCCTGCTCGGTCTGCTCTTCATGTTCCAAGGCCTCGGATACGTCAAGGGCAGCACCATGACGGGATCCAACTTCTGGGCAGTGGCCGGCCCGGTGATCGCGCTCGGCGGGCTGCTGCTCATCGCGGCGGGTCTCGGTCGTCTCCGCCCGCGCTCGCCGCGGTCGTCTCGGTGACGGACGACGGATCGCCGATCGGCCGGCGGATCGTGCTCGGGCTCATGGCGATGGGCGCGGCGGGCGTCGTCGGGGGCAGCGCCGTTCAGGACCGGCTGGCCAAAGCGATCGCGCCCATCCAGCACGCCGATCCGACCGGACTGATCTCGCTGCTGCCGTTGGGTGCCACGTTCCGCTACTACTCCGTCACCGGCTCGGTTCGGTCGAGAAATGCGGCGAACTATCGACTCGACGTCGGCGGTTTGGTCCGCACACCGAGGTCGTACACATTGCCCGACCTCCAGAACATGCCCCACACCACGCTCGTGCGTGATTTCCAGTGCGTGACCGGCTGGAGGGTTCCCGAGGTGCATTGGAGCGGCGTGCGGCTCTCCGACTTGCTCGACGCCGCGCAACCCGACCCGGGCGCGACGGCGATCAGTTTCGGCTCGTTCGACGGAACGTACACCGAAAGCCTCACCCTCGATCAGGCCCGTCGCAGCGACGTGCTGGTGGCGCTGCAGATGCTGGGCCGCCCGGTCACGCACGACCACGGTGGACCCGTGCGCTTGTATGTGGCGCCGATGTACGGCTACAAGAGCACGAAGTGGCTGTCGAGCATCGAGCTCACCGCTCGCGTGGTGCCCGGCTACTGGGAGGACGAAGGCAGCTACGACGTTGACGGGTGGATAGGCGATTCGAATGGGCGAGATGACGAGCCTGCCGGCTGATTCGGGACGACCCTCCACCCTGGTCCATCGCTTCAGCCGCTCGGAGCGCCTCGTGCATCGGTCGGTTGCAGTCCTGGTGCTGACGTGCATCACCACCGCGGCGATCCTGTACAACGGGTTCTTGTCTGCTCCAGTTGGGCATCGTCGAGTGGTCAAGCTCGTTCACGTGTTCTCCGGCTGCGCGCTGCCGATACCGATTCTGCTCGGTCTCGCCTCGGCTGCGTATCGCCGCGATCTCGGCCGTCTGAACCGGTTCTCGCCAGCGGATTGGCGTTGGTTGCGATCGCGCAACCGACGCGACGCGACGATCCCGGTCGGCAAGTTCAACGCCGGCCAGAAGCTGAACGCGGCACTGAGCGGTGGGGCCATCGTTGTGCTGTTGGCCACCGGGACGCTGATGTACTTTCCGAACGTGGCTCGGTTGTCGTGGCGCACGGGCGCAACGTTCGTGCACGATTGGTTCGCTCTTGCGTTCGGCCTACTCGTCATCGGGCACATCAGCTACGCCATGCGTGACCCTGGTTCGCGGCGCGGCATGCGATCGGGCTCGGTCACGACGACGTGGGCGCGAACTCACCACGCTGCTTGGCTCGAAGAGATCATCGCGGAGGAGGTGCCGCCTGCAGCACAACCGACCACGACACGACCCCTACGTGAACAGTTGGACGATTCTCCAACCCAGGTATAACGCCAGGAGCACCATCAGCAGCTTGAAGTGCCACGGGGCTGTGACGACCTCCTCGCCGTCCTCCCCCGCTGCCAACCTGCGAATGTCGAGGTTCTTGGCGGTGATCGGCTGCCTCACCGGGGCCTCGACGAGGCGCCCACACGTCGGGCAGGTGCCGTCTTCGTTCATCGCCGCCGGTGTCCAGTACTTGGCGCAGTCTTCGCACCAGGGCACTAGTCGGTCCGTTTCCTGACCCGCAGCTTCAACGGAGTGCTGCCGAACTCGAACGCTTCACGGATGCTCCGCTCGAGGTAGCGCATGTAGGTATGCGGCAACTCGCGGTTGACGAACAGGGTGAACGTCGGCGGGTCGGTGGCGCCCTGCAGCGCGTACAGCACACGTACCCCGTGGCCGGCGGGTTGGCGTTGCTGCGCGTCGGAGATCACTCGGTTCACATCGCGGGTCGGCACGCGGCGGTGATATTGAGTGATCGCTTCCTGCAGCACGGGCTGCAGTTTGTAGACGCCCTTGCCGGTCAGTGCGGAGATCTTGAGGACCGGGGCATCGCCGACGAAGTACAGCTTGCGTTTCAGTTCGGCCTGCACCTGCAGCCGCTTCTCGGGATCGTCGATCAACTCCCACTTGTTCAGCATCACCACGATCGGACACCCGGCAGCATCCACGCGCTCCGCGAGGCGTTGATCCTGGCTGGTGATCCCATCGGTGGCGTCGATCACCAACAGGGCGATGTCGCTGGCGTCGATGGCTCGAAGAGCACGGACGACCGAGTAGTACTCGGCCGAGTCGTCGACTCTGCTGCGACGACGCATACCGGCGGTGTCGACGAACACGATCGGTCCGTCTGGCGTCTCGACCAGTGTGTCGATGGAGTCGCGAGTGGTGCCGGCCATGTCGTGCACGACCGAGCGATCCTCGCCG
>JANPOJ010000050.1:0-3772 GCA_031427935.1 Ilumatobacteraceae bacterium
GCCAACTCGCTGCCCGCACCGCGTCTCCGATCGAGCACGAAGCGATCGAGTCCGAGCTCGCCGACCTCAGCGACAAGCTCCGCAGCGCACGCCGCGAACAACTCCTCCAACGAACCTTCGACCGCTACCTACCCACCGCCATCGACGAAGCCCGTGCTACCCGGATCACCACCCTCGCCCACGACACCCTCACCAACCAACCGACCTGGGTCATCGACAACGTCCGCCACCTCTACGACAACCACCAGCTCAAAGGCCGTGACGTTGCCGACCTGGCGACCCGGATCATCCAGGTAGCAGCACACTGCGACCTCCACGGCCAACCTCCGATTCCGTGGCCCGCGCTGCCGGCACCCACCGTTGAAGTCGCTGGACCGGGCATCGAACTCGGGTAGTAATCCGTGACATCGGGAGCTCACAGTTCCCTCATGACACCAGGGAATATCACGGCGGCTACGGAGCCCTGCTTGACCCTCTCCACCGATCAACTGGCACAGCGCTGGGGGTGCCACCCCGAGACGATCAAGCGAGCCGTGCGCAATGGAACCTGTCCGGTGAAGCCGATCCTTCCTGACGGCAAGTGGTTCTTTTCGAGAGCTGCCATCGAGCGAGCCGAATTGGCCACGGCACCGCCGGTCTACTTGAACAGCCCGTCCAGCCTGTCCGCCGCGTCCTGATCCTGCTGCGGCATCCAGTGGGTGTAGCGATCAAGCGTCGTCGAAGTACGAGAGTGGCCGAGACGTTTGGAGACCGTGGCAAGCGGCACGCCGTCGGAGAGCATGCTGGTCGCGACGAAGTGGCGCAGGTCGTGTAGGCGCACGCTTCCCAAACCGACCGTCTTGCGAAACCTTCCGAACGCCAAGGTGATGTAGTCCGGCCTCCATGGAGTAACTCCCCCATCGTGGCTGAACAGCCAGCGCGGTGCGGGGAGCCCGTTCTGGTCAGCGACAGCTTCCTGTTCCTGCCGGTAGGCGATGACCAATTTCACGATCGAGGCCCCGAGGCCGATGCTCCGGTGCCCCTTGTGACCTGTCTTGCCGTCCGTGACGACCAGCCCTGACGCTGGCGTGTGTGAGACCGATCGACGGATCACAACGCGACCCGTATCCAGATCGAAGTCCTGCCATTGGAGAGCGAGGACCTCGCCGCGCCGCGCACCCGTATTGGCGGCGAGACGCAGGAACAGCTCGAGCCCCCGGGGCGCCGCGGACAGGAGCGCCTGGACCTGGGCAACCGTTGGAGGCACGATCTGGTGAGACGGCAGAGACGGTGGCTTGACGTCGCGCGCCGGATTGGTGGACGCCCAACGGAACGGGATCCCCCGCTGGCGGTACGCGGCACCGACCAGCTCGTGTACACGACGCACACGGTGCGCGCTCCAACCCTGTGCCGTCAGCTCTCGATACAGGCCGTCGAGTATGTACGGCGTCACGTCTCGGACATTCCGCTCCAGGAACGACGCAGGCAGATTGCGGTGGGCGCGGTGCAACTCCTCCAGCGTGGTCGCTGCGTACGTGCCTTGTTCGATCTGGTCCTTGAGCAGCGCGTCGACCGTGATCTCTGACTCCTCGGGCCCTGATCCCATCTCCAGGCGGATGCGCGCCTCGTCAGCCTGGGCCTCGCGACGGGTGCTCTGGGCTTTGCCGTTGCGCTTCACGCCAGCTCGGCGGACGACAGCCCTGTACTTGCCGGACGGCAATTTCTGGATCGACATTGCCCGAATCGTCTCATACGTCTCACAAACCGTCAACGGTGATCAGCCATTTACTAGGTCTGAGCTGGTGGGCGTTGGGGGCCTCGATCCCCCGACCTCCACGGTGTGAACGTGGCGCTCTTCCAACTGAGCTAAACGCCCTTGACGGTGTCGCAAGACTAGCAGTGAGGACCATTTCATCCTCAAGACCATTCCGGGTCACGGCCATTGAGGCCGCGGCATCCGGGTCAAATGTCGAAGCGAATGCACACCGCTCCGAGACCCTGGCTGTCGCGGTGCGGTTCAGCGTCGGCCGGGCACAGTTCGTCAGCGGTCAGCAGGCTTTCGACGACACCGTCGTGATCGGTGTCGCAGGTGACCTCCGAGGCGTCGCCGTTCTCCTCGATCACCACGCACGAACCCGCCTGCAGCACGTTGTCGGGAGGCGGTGGCTTCGACGGCGTGTACGTGAACACGCCCAGGAGCACGACACCGATCCCTACCGCGGTCAGCACGGCCAGGAAGCGCCATGGGAAGCTCGACTCCGGCGGCGCTACCAGGGTCGGCGCCGGCGACGCCTGCGCAGCCCACTGCGACGCCGGGTCGGGCTCGGTGGCACTGTTGAGCGAACGGTCGTACTCGTAGCGCAGCACGGGGTCGCCCAACACGCGCCAGGCCTCGTTGATCGGCGCCAGCGACTCTGCCGAGCCCGAGGCACTGGTGTCTGGATGATGGGCGCGAGCGAGATGACGAAACGCGGCTCGAATCTCCGATGTCGCCGCTGTGCGGCCGACACCCAGCACGTCGTAGTGGGTCACGGCCGGACCGTACCGCCGCTCCGCCAGTACTCGCCATCCGCCCGGTCGAGAAAGCCGTGGTCGACCAGGTATCGGCGCAGCGCAGCGGTGTCGGCATGACGCTTGCCGAGAATGAGATTGACCATCTTCTCGGTGTACGTCGTGCCGGGCTCGAAGTCCTGCACCAGCCAGTCGAGGATCACCATCTTCTTCGAGGAGGCAACGGGGATCGACTGCAGGCGGCCATCGACGACGAAGGCCCGCAGCACCTTGCGGGTCTCGTCGGGCTCATCGGCGAACTCCGTCGAAGCCGGGCGGGTGTTGGCCACGCGAGCCGCATGTTGGAACGAATCGCCGGCGACAGCAAGACCATCGGCGCTGTTGACGACGAGCCCGCTCTCGACCAGCTTTCCCAACGCCTTGGCGACCTGCTGTCCGTTGAGACCCGCAGCGGCGACGACGGCGTCGACCTGTTTGGCCCCCAACTCGATGGCGGCGACGACACGACGACGATGCGCGTCAGCCAGTAATCCGACCAGGGCGGTGACGTCGAGCTCAGCCACGATCAGTACCCGAGATCGGGATAGACCATGCCCTGCAACGGTTTGTCCTGCGCAAACCGGCGGACGTTGGTCGTGATCCGTTCGCTCAACAGCGGTTCTTCCATCTCGATGGTTGCGCCGACATGTGGTGTGATGATGCAGTTGGGCAAGGTCCACAACGGGTGGTCATCGGGCAGCGGCTCGGGATGGGTGACGTCGAGTGCGGCTCCCCCGATCACACCATTCTGCAATGCCCAGACGAGGTCGTCGGTGACGATGTGCTTGCCGCGCGCGACGTTGACGATCCATGCGTGGCTCTCCATCATCTCCAACTCGGTCAGCGAGATCATCTCCTCGGTCTCCGCCGTCAACGGCAGCGCGAGCACGACGAGATCGGCACCGGCGAGCGCATCGACGTAGCGCTCGGCACCGACTACCTCGTCGACACCATCCATCTCCTCGATCCGGTTGCGCACGACGGTGATGTGACAATCGAACGGCTTCAGCATGCGCACCAATGCGCAGCAGATACCGCCGCCGCCGAGAATGGTGACCTTGGCACCGACCAGGTTGCGGCCGGCCTCGCCCAGCCATGTCTTCGAACGCGCATAGGTACCGAGGCTGCGCAAGCCGGCAAGTGCCAACGTGAGCGCGAGCTCGGCCACCGGCTCGGCGAAGATGCCCTTCCCGCATGTCCACGTGCGGTCGTCTTGCACGAGGTGTACGAACGGCTCGATCCC
>JANPOJ010000051.1:0-3520 GCA_031427935.1 Ilumatobacteraceae bacterium
CGCTGCACGGCATCCCGGTGATCATCAAGGACAACATCGCGACCGACGACAAGATGGAGACCACGGCCGGGTCGCTTGCTCTCGTCGGCAGTCGAGTGCCCGGTGACGCCGATCTCGTCGGTCAGTTACGTGCCGCCGGCGCCGTCATCCTCGGCAAGGCGAATCTCTCCGAGTGGGCCAACTTCAGAGGATTCGGGTCGTTCAACGGCTGGAGCGCGCGCGGCGGTTTCACGCGCAACCCGTACGTGCTCGATCTCGACCCGTGCGGGTCGTCGTCGGGCTCGGCAGCCGCGGCTGCAGCCAGCCTGTGCGCCGTCGCGGTGGGCACCGAGACCGACGGATCGATCCTGTGCCCGTCCGGCGAGCAGTCACTGGTCGGCATCAAGCCCACCGTCGGGCTGGTGTCGGGCAGCGGCATCATCCCGATCGCCCATTCGCAGGACACAGCTGGCCCGATGACTCGGTCCGTCCGCGACGCGGCACTCCTGCTCGACGCGATTCGCGTTCCTGGCACACAGGTGATGGGACAATCCGTTCCGCGCACGTACACCGATTTCCTCGACATGGGCGCGCTCGACGGAGCGCGGCTCGCCTACGACCACCGCTACGTCGAAGGAGATTTCGGCCCGGGCGACAATGCATCGCTCGCGGTTGTCGACGAGGTGCTCGATCGCCTGCGCAGCGCTGGCGCAGATGTCGTCGACGTGACGTCGGTGGATCCGACGCTGCCCGACGCCAGCGGGCGCATCCCGTTCGACGACGAACTGACCGTCTTGCTGTTCGAATTCAAGGTGCAGATCGCCGAGTACATGGCGCCACTCCGCCACACCGACATGCGGACGTTGGCTGATTTGATCCAGTTCAACCTCGATCACTGCGACCAGGAGTTGCGGTTCTTCGGTCAAGAGATCTTCGAGTTGGCCGAGGCCACCAGCGGCGACCTCGCTGATCCCGAGTACCTCGCTGCGAAGGCGACCAATCAGGGGTTCGGCAAGAATGTGATCGACGGATTCCTGAGCCAGGGATACGACGCCATCATCACCCCGTCGTTCAGCTTTGGCACGTCGCCTGCCGCAGTCAGCGGATATCCGAGCATGGCCGTGCCGGTGGGGTACACGCCGACTGAGCGTCCCGTCGGCCTCTGGCTTGCTGCAGGGTTCATGCAGGAGCCGACGTTGATCCGTCTCGGTTTCGCGATCGAGCAACTCGTGCAGGCGCGGGTGGCGCCGACGCTGAGTGGCTCGGTTCCTCCGGAGCCGCCCCGGTTCCCGGGTTGCCCGACAACGGTTGCCAGCACTGCAGCCACCGTCTCGACGTCGGCAGCCGCTCATCGAGGCCACATGGAGTCCCACCCTCGGCACTGGTGACCACGTCGTCACCGGGCGGCTTGTGGCTCAGTAGTGCGGAGGGGTGATCACCCAGAGAACCTTCGTCGGGGTGTCGGTCCGGTTTGCACATCGATGCCGTTGGGTGCTGGCGAAGGCGAAGCTGTCGCCCGCATCGAGTTGGAGGTGGACATCGTCCACCCACAGATCCAGCGTTCCGGTGAGGACCACACCGGCCTCGGCACCATCGTGCGAGTAGTCGTCGCTGTCGGCTCCCGGCGCGATCGTGCTGATCAACATCTCGAGTGGACCGGTCAGGTTCGGCGAGAGTAGCTCCTCGGTGATTCCCAGGCCCGTGAAGGACAGGCGTGGCCGATCCGCCGCCCGCACGACGATGTGGCGTTCTTCGGCGAGGCCTA
The DNA here is from genome assembly GCA_031427935.1 of Ilumatobacteraceae bacterium. Classification (GTDB taxonomy): domain Bacteria; phylum Actinomycetota; class Acidimicrobiia; order Acidimicrobiales; family Ilumatobacteraceae; genus JAENVT01. The sequence continues at coordinate 1,745 of JANPOJ010000051.1, forward strand.
GCTTGCCGGCGCGGAAGAACCAGTTCATGTGGATGCCGAAGACGTCGCAGATCGCCTTGAGCACGCCGATGGGCAGTCGGGTTCGGTTTCGCTCGATCTCGCTGAGGTAGCCGATGGAGATGCCTGCGCCGGCGGCGAGCTCTTTCAGGGTCAAGCCGTGGGCCTTGCGAAGCCCGCGGATCTCCTCGCCGATCTCCGCGGACGGATCGAAGTCCGTGCCGACGGCCGGTTCTCGGAGCTCGCTCGCTGTGTGCAGTGGTCGAAACGCCATGGGTCAGGCCCTCACTCGAAGACTCTTCGGGTCGTACCACGGTTGCAGGGAGACGACAGCGGGTAGCCGTTCCCCGGCGACTTCGATCTCGTACGTTCCGGAGTTGATGTACGCGGCATCGACGATTCCGTCCGGGTTGGCGACGTAGCCCATCGCCAGCGATTGCTGCAGGGTGTGGCCCCACATCCCCGAGCTGGTCTCGCCGGCGATCGAGCCATCGCGCCAGATCGGCTCGTTGTGGTAGAGCAGCTTGTCGGAGTCGACGAGAGCGACCTGCACGAGACGCCGAGAGACACCGCGCTCGCGCTGACGCACGAGAGCCTCCTTGCCGATGAACCCGTCGGGCTTGTTCCACGCCACGGCGAAACCGAGGCCGGCCTCGAGGGGTGTGTCGTCGGGCGTGATGTCGTGGCCCCAATGTCGATACCCCTTCTCCATGCGGAGTGAGTTGAGGGCGTGGTAGCCGGCGAGCCGTGGAGAGTGATCGTTGCCGTTTCGGGTGAGCACGTCGAAGACGCCGGCGGCGAACTCGGCCGGAACGGAGAGCTCCCAGCCGAGCTCCCCGACGTAGGTGATGCGGCTGGCGCGCACGCGGCCATACCCGAGGTCCATCTGCTGAGAGGTGCCGAACGGGAACGCCTCGTTGGACAGGTCGGATGGCGTCAGAGCTTGCAGGAACGCGCGCGAGTTGGGACCCATCACGCTGAACACCGCTGCGCCCGATGTGATGTCGACGGCAATCGCTCGGTCGTTGGCACCGATGTGGTCCTTCAGCCAGTGGAAGTCGCGCACCTGGGTCGCCGCGGCGGTCACGATCATGAACCGGTCGGGCGACTCGCGCGTCACGGTGAGGTCAGCCTCGATTCCACCGTTGTCGCTCAGCCACTGCGTGTAGACGATCTTGCCGACGGGTACAGCGATGTCGTTTGCGCAGATCTGGTTGAGCACGTGCTCGGCATCAGGGCCTTCCAGACAGAACTTGGCGAACGACGACAGGTCGAACAATCCGACGTCGGTTCGCACGGCGCGATGTTCTTCGGCAGAGAACTCGAACCAGTTCTGTCGACCGTAGCTGTACTCGTACGCCGGCGTCACTCCGTCGGGCGCGAACCAGTTGGCGCGCTCCCAGCCGGCGGTCTCGCCGAAACATGCGCCGCGCAACGCGAGGCGGTCATGAACCGGCGAATGCCGGACACCGCGCGCTGATTCCGGCTGGCGATACGGCCAATGCATCGCATACAGCAGGCCCAATGCCTCGACCGTGCGGTCGTGCAGGTAGGACCGGTTTCTCTGGAACGGCATCACGCGCCGCACATCCACGTCCCACAGATCCATCGGTGGGCGACCGTCGACGACCCAGTCGGCCAGGACCTTGCCCGCGCCACCAGCCGATTGGATGCCGATCGAGTTGAACCCGGCAGCAACGAAGAGGCCTCGAACGTCGGGCGACTCGCCGAGGAGATAGCGGTCGTCGGGCGTGAACGACTCGGGGCCGTTGAAGAAGG
>JANPOJ010000052.1:0-5978 GCA_031427935.1 Ilumatobacteraceae bacterium
ATCAGGCGCACGGCTTCGGGCAGATGAGCAGTCAGACGCCCGGCGTAGTCGACCGAGCAGCGGGCAATGACGAGACGCACGGTGTGAAGCTACCGAGCAGCGTCGTCGACGACGCCGATACGAGCGCGGTAGGTGAACCACAACGGACGATCGGTGGCCCCCAGGATCCGGTGGACCTCGCTGGAGAACCGGTCGACGCCAAGGGTCGCGTCGTCGAGACCGTGCCGTCGCAAGGCTTGATAGTCGCCTTGGCTCTTGAACAACTGCACGAACCGCTCGGCATTGCCACGTTCCTCTCCGAGCGCGGCGATCTCGACGCAGTGCTGGAACTGCGCGCTGGCGATCATCCGGCCGAGGTGTTGGCCCTTGTGCCAGAACTGCACGCCGTCGGTGATGGTCACCGCCGCCGCGGCGTCGCCCGAAGGTGTGGGCCGCAGATCGTCGGACTGCGGCGACGACGACGAGGCCCGTGGCGATGGGGGTGCTGATGGCGCCCAGCCGGCCAACTCGCCTTCGTGGGTCGCGATGATCGCTCGGGCGGTGTGCCAGGCCTGCTCGACGCGGGCGTTGCCGACCGACGGCGGCCAGTCGCAGTCGAGTGCCGCAAAGACCCCGCCGGGTCGCAGCAACCTGGCGACCTCGGCGAACGTGGTCATCGGGTCCATCCAGTGCAGCGCCTGCACGGCCAGCACGACATCGGCACAGGCATCCGGCAGGTTCGTCTCGTTGGACCATCCGGCGACGTAGCGCGCGTTGTTCTGACCGGTCGCGGCGGCCGCCCGGTCACGCATGTCGGCGCTCGGTTCGACGCCGATGGCCTCGCCGGCCCACCTCGCCGCCCACCGCGTCGACAATCCGGTGCCGCTGCCGAGATCGACCACGACATCCGCCTTGCCACCGGCGTACGTCGTGAGCACATCGGCCAGCGCCATTGGTGGCACCGGCCGTACCGCGTCGTACAAGTCGGCGAAACCCGAGAATCGCTGGGCGTTCGCGTCGAGGCTCACCTCGTGAAGTTAGCGACCGACGTGGTCGCGCATGCGCTTCTGGATCAGCGCCCGCCGCGACTGCAGATCGCGATACGTCAGCTGCTCGGTCGAGGCATTGACACCGAACCCGGCCTTCACACCGTCCATGTTGATCTCCAACGTGGTCTGATCGATGCCCAACTCGCGCCCCAATTGCTCGCCGTGCCGTTCGGCGAACAGCATCGAGATGTTGGCGATCTCGGCGAGCAGGTCGAGATCGGGAGCCAGGCGGGCCATGGCACCGTCGAGGAAGACCATGTTCTTCACGTAGAGCATGAGCTCTTTCGGCATGCGCGCGCCGTAGCCCAGCAACGCCTTCACGACGCGCTGCACTTCGGCGACCAACTCCTCGCCGGTCAGCGTCGTCGGATCGATGGGCGCCTGATCGAGGCGGAGGTCGCGCATCACCATGTCGAGATCGACGTCGGTCGGCAATGCGCCAAGATCACGCATCGCTGCGAGCTGACCTTTCACGTCGTTCGTGGTCGCGCACACCATCATCCGCAGGAACGCGAGCCGGCGATCGCCGGTCAACCGCCCGACGATCCCGAAATCGAGCAATGCCGTCCGCCCATCGGGCAGCACGAACAGGTTGCCCCCGTGTAGGTCGCCATGGAAGACGCCGTAGACCATCGCCCCTTCGATCAGCGCGATCATCGCCGTACGCACGACGGCCTCGGTGTCGACCCCGGCGCCCTTCATGCCGGCGACGTCGTCGAAGTTGAAGCCGTCGATCCGCTCCATCACCAGCACCCGCCGGGTGACCAGCGAGGTGTGCGGCCGGGGCACGACGTAGCCGGTCTGCTTCAGCTCGTGCAGCATGACGGCGACGTCGATCATGTTGGCTGCTTCCATGCGGAAGTCGAGCTCCTCGACGATCGTCTCGGCGAACAACTCGACGAGCGCAGGTGGGTTGGCCAACGAAGCGATGGGGATGCGCCCGACCAGATGCGGGGCCAACCACGCCATCACGCGAAGGTCCTTGCGCACCAGCCGGGCGACGCTGGGCCGCTGCACCTTGACCACGACATGTTCCCCGGTGTGCAGCGTTGCGGCGTGAACCTGAGCGATGGATGCGGCGGCCAGCGGGGCGCGATCGAAGCTGGCGAAGATGCTCTCCAGCGGCACGCCGAGGTCTTCCTCGACCACCTTGCGCACCGCCTCGAACGGTTCCGCGGGCACCTGATCGCGGCACTGCTTGAACTCCTTGACCAGCTCGGGTGGGAACAGACCTTCGCCGCTGGAGATGATCTGTCCGAGCTTGATGTACGTCGGTCCGAGCCACTCGGCCGCACGGCGCAGGCGTGCGGAGATCTCGCTGCGGCTGGCCTCGGGCGTCGCGTAGCGCCGACGCTTCTTGCGGAACCACCACGGGCCGATGGCGCCGGTGAGCCTGCTGGCGACGGCGATCACGCGCACGCCGGGTGGCATTCGCGTCGGTCGGGTCAGGGCCGGCACTCCGGCCTTCGCGGCTTGGCGCAGGAGGCCGGCGACGGGATACCACTGCAGAGCGTCGCGGTCGAGCACCCACGGGCCGTCGTCTCTGAACGCGCCCCACTCGATGTCGTCGACGATCGTCACTAGTGCATGATCGCAGCAACGGCGACGGTTGTTGGACGCGCCGACCGATACATCCGTCACACAGCAGCATCGCTACGATCTCGCCACACTGCACAACGTCTGGGGGGACGAATGAGCGAGCGTTACTACGTCACCGATACTTCGCTCTCGGAGCGATTTCCGATCTACACCCGCGCCAACGTCGGCGAGGTGTTTCCCGACCCGGTCACGCCGCTGACCAGCGACACTGCGCTGTACCTGGCGGAGCTCGGCTGGCGCGATGCGTGGGTGAGGATGGGTGCGTTCGACGCGGACGAGTTCCCGCCTGAGGACTTCTGCCAACTCGGTGTGCTGGGCGGGTACTGCTACCTCAACGCCTCATTGATCCGGCTGTTCGGCGAGCGCGCCCCGGGCCTGTCGTGGCAGACGATGGACGAGCAGTTCTTCGGCGCCCAACCCGGCATCCCGCCCTACGAGGAGATGCCGGGCGACGTGCGGCCCGATCTCGGTTCCAAGATCGGGGCGACGTTCGGATGGGTCTTCGCCCAGCAGAGCCTCGACGACCTCACCGAGCTGACCGACGACCGGGCCCTGACGAAGGCGTTGCGCGTCAATCGACCCGATCTCGGCTCGCTGAGCAACGAGCAACTGTGGGAGCGGTTCCGAGAGATGCTCCCGCTGCATCGCACGATGTTCGCCCACCACCTGTTCACGACGTACATGGCCACCGTGCCGGTCGGGGTGATCAGCGCGGTCGCCACAGCGGTCGGTCGGCCCGATCTCATCATGCCCATCCTCTCCGGGATCGGTGATGTCGACTCGGCCGCGCCGAGCCACGCGATGTGGGCGCTGTCTCGACTCGATCCAGATTCCAACGAGTTCAGCAAGGGCTTCGAGGAGTTCGTGTACGAGTTCGGCAGTCGTGGGCCGAACGAGTGGGAGAGCCGGTCACCGTCGTGGGAAACCAAGCCGGCGCTGGCGCTCGTGGCCATCGATCGCATGCGCCAGGCCCCCGATTCGGCGGACCCGGCGCGGCAGTTCGACATTCGTTCCCAACAACGTGCGACCACATCGGCGGAGCTGTTGTCGATGGTTGTCGCCGACCCGGCAACTCACGGTCAACTCGCCGCAGCCATCGGATGTTCGGCGGCGTGGTTGCCCGGTCGCGAGCGGACCAAGACCAACAACATCAGGGTGATCCATGAGATGCGGATGGCGATGCGCGAGCTTGGCCGGCGGATGGTCGGGCTCGGCGCGTTCGACGAGATCGAGGACTTCGGCTTCGTGCGCGAGGCGGAGATGCCCACCCTGTTCAGCGACCCCCATTCGCTCACCGAGGCGATCCGCTCGCGCCGAGCCGAGTACCGCCACCTCCAAGAAGTCGAGCCGCCGTTCGTCTTCGTCGGTCACGCCGAAGGCCCGACCACGTGGCCACGACGCGATGCGGTCAGTGTCGACCGGGTGTCGGAAGGCGACGTGATCGTCGGTTTCCCCGGATGCCCGGGAATTGCCGAAGGCATTGCGAGAGTGATTCTGGACTCCAACGATCCATCGGCATTGGAGCCGGGCGACGTGCTGATCGCACCCATCACCGACCCGTCGTGGACGCCGCTGTTCGTACCAGCCGCGGCCGTGGTCGTCGATGTCGGCGCGGCGCTCAGCCATGCGATCATCGTCAGCCGCGAATTGGGCATTCCCTGCGTCGTGTCGGCGGTCGGGGCGACCCGGAACATCCCCGACGGCGCCCGCGTGCGGGTCGACGGCAACACCGGTCTCGTCACGATCCTGTCGGTTCCGTAGCGAGGCCGCCACGGCCTTGGGGGTCGCCGCAACCACCGACGCTACGGTGGAGCTGAGTGACCACGATCGCTCCTGCAGCCCCCAACACGGTGCAGGTGTTCGGTCGGCGCATTGCTGACAAATGGGTCGTCGCCATCGTGTACGTGTCGGCGCTCTTCCTCGACATCCTCGATACGACCATCGTGAACGTGGCCATCCCGGCTCTCGGTCGGGAGTTGCACACCGAGAGCGCCGAGTGGGTCGTGCTCGGTTAGACGCTCAGCCTGGCGGTGTGGATTCCCACGTCGGGCTGGCTCGGCGACCGGTTCGGCACCAAGCGCGTGTTCTTGTTCGCCCTGATGGCGTTCACATGCGGCTCCCTGCTGTGCGGCGCTGCGCAGACGATCGGCCAGCTGATCGCCTTTCGCGTGATCCAGGGCATCGGTGGCGGGATGCTGACCCCGGTCGGTCTGGCGATGCTCTTTCGGGCCTTTCCGCCGGCCGAACGCGCTCGGGCGGCGATGCTGATCATGATTCCGACGCTGGCCGCGCCCGCGCTCGGACCGGTGCTGGGCGGTTTGATCGTGACCAACATCAGTTGGCGATGGATCTTTCTCGTCAACTTCCCGATCGGCCTGGTGGCGCTGTGGTTCGGCTGGCGACACCTCCAGGAGCATCGGCATCCGGCCACCGGTCGTTTCGACATCGCCGGCTTCGCGCTGTCCGCCTCGGCGCTGGCGCTGATCGTGTACACGCTCAGCGAAGGTCCGCACTCAGGGTGGAGCTCGCCGCTCGTGGTGACGTGCGGAGTGGTCGGAGTGCTGGCTGCGATCGTGATGACGGTGGTCGAATTGCGCATCCCGAGCCCGATGCTCGACCTCGGCCTGCTGCGCAATCGCATGTTCCGCCAGTGCAACATCGTCGGGCTGTTCTCGATGGCCAGTTTCCTCGGCGTCACGTTCGTCATGCCGTTGTACCTGCAACTGCTGCGCGGGATGACGCCGTTGGCCGGTGGCCTGACAACGTTTCCGCAAGCCTTCGGCGTGATGGTCTCGTCGGTGATCGCCGGCCGGTTCTACGCCCGTGTCGGCCCGCGCCGGTTGATGACGGGCGGCTTCGTCTCGGCAGCGTTGGCCATTGCCCTGTACACCACGTTGGGATTGCACACGTCGCTGTGGTTGATCCGTGGGTTGATGTTCGGGCGCGGGGTGTGCATGGGGTTTGCCTTCGTCCCCATGCAGGCGGCGAGCTACGCGACGATCGAGCCGTCACAGAACGGGCGGGCGTCGTCGATCTTCTCGACGCAGCGTCAGGTCGGTGTATCGCTGGGTGTGGCCATCATGGCCAGCATCCTCGCCGCCCACATGTCGCTGAGTCGGGTCCCGTTGGCGAACGAGGTCAACAGGGCCCTCACCGGTGTGCGTTGGGCGTTCGGCGTTGCCGTTGCCTTAGTGGTCCTCCGCGGAATTACATGGGTGTAATCTGTCGGTAGCGGTAGGGGGCAACGTGCTGGGCGGACGTGTCGCCGTTGGAGGCGTGATGTCCCGGCACAGCCCGTATGGGATCGTTCTGAGCGTGGAGGACCGTGAGCGCCTGGAAGCAGTCGTTCGC
>JANPOJ010000053.1:0-13340 GCA_031427935.1 Ilumatobacteraceae bacterium
GTGCGACCCCGCGCGAGACGCTGCGGCTGCGCTCAGGCAGCGGCGAGCAATGTCGGCCAGCGACGTTCAGCGTCGGTGACGTCGTGATCGTGGTCGCCGTCGCCTACCTCGCACACACCTGGTGCCGCCGAGCCCCGGTGCCGACGGGTGAGGCCAACGAGCCCGCGGTTGCGTCGGTGCTGGCTGCCGCCGACTGACTGACGATCGCCCGACCTTCCCGGCTGCTGTGAGCCCGATGTCGCCTTCTGCGATCACACCGGGCTCACATCGCGCCGGAGTTCAGCCGGTTGTGAGCCCGATGTCGCGCACGAATTCACACCGGGCTCACATCGCGCCGGAGTCCAGCCGGTTGTGAGCCCGATGTCGCGCACGAATTCACACCTGGCTCACATCGCGTCGGGTCGCTACGGTTGCGGTATGACGTGGAACGAAGCTGACGGCGCGCTGCGCGCGGAACTGACCTTTGCCGACTTCGCCGAGGCGTTCGCGTTCATGACCCGGGTCGGGCTGCTCGCACAGGAGCAAGGGCATCATCCCGACATGGCGATCTCATGGAACGTGGTCACGATCACGATCACGACGCATGACGCAGGCAACACCGTGACCGACAAGGATCGCAAGCTGGCCGATGCGATCGCCGCACTGGGAGCAGCGTGACCGATATCCATCCGAACGTCACTCGGGTCGCGACCGCAGCAGCCGAGTTCGGGCTGACCATCGAACCGCGCCGCTTCCCGGAAGGGACCAAGACCGCTGCCGACGCCGCAGCAGCGATCGGCGTTCACCTTGGTCAGATCGTGAAGAGCCTGATCTTCGCCGTCGACGGCGAGGTCGTCTTGGCATATGTCAGCGGTGCCAACCAACTCGACGAGAAGAAGTTGGCGCGTGCCGCAGGCGGTAGCAACTGCTCCCGCGTCGATGCCAACACGGTGTACGAGACGACCGGGTTCCCGATCGGCGGGGTGCCGCCGTTCGGTCACGTCACGCAGCTACGGGTCTTCATCGATCCCGACCTGTTGCAGTACGACGAGGTGTGGGCTGCTGCAGGAACCTGGCACGACGTCTTCGCGATCGCCCCGGCCGACCTAGTTCGCGCAAGCGGTGGAACCGTGACGGATCTGAAGCGCGGTGAGAAACAGAGCACCCTCGACACGCTCCTGGGCTCGAAACCGCGGTGCCCGTAGAACGACTGCGCCGCCCGCTGGATGCGCATGGGAATCAACAGATTGCCTGAACTCCCGCCACGTCTCGGGGGCGAAGCCATCCGCGCTCTTCAACGCCTCGGATTCGATGTCGTTCGCCAGCGGGGCAGCCATGTGATGCTCCGACGAGGGGGGCGCCGGATGCGTCGTGCCACTCCATCGCGAAATCAAGCGAGGCACGCTGGGCGGGATCCTTCGTCAGGCGGGCGTCGATGCTGCAACGTTCATCGAGGCGCTCGTCGGCTGAGCCCTCGGCAGCTGGCACGTGGTACGACGTGTTTGGCATTGAGCCCCACAGGTTGGTCGGGGCCAGCGAAGGCCTGGTCTCGGATCTGAAGCGCGGCTGACCCTCGCACGGCCGAGTCCAACCGAGTGCAGTGCGTCGACCGGTACTCTCGCCGCATGAGAGTTCTCGTCGTGTCAACACCGGGCGCCGGGCACGTGACTCCGCTCCTGCCGCTCATCGGTGCCCTGCTCGATGCCGGGGACGACGTGCTGGTGGCGTCGGGCCCGGAAACGAGAGCGGTCGTCGAGAAGGCCGGCGCACGATTCGAACAAGCGGGAGGTACCCAGGCAGAGGGGATGGGTCGCCTGGCGGCGAGGACCCGTGGCATTCCCGGCGACGGAATTCCGCCGGAACGCATCGTCCACTACTTCCTTCCGCGGGCGTTCGGCGAGATCGTGGTCGACGACATGATCGACGACGTACTGCGCGTCGGTCGCGAGTTCGAACCCGACGTGGTCGTGTTCGAGGCCTTCGCGCTGGCCGGTCCACTGGCGGCAGAGGTCCTCGGGGTGCCCGCCGTGGCGCACATGTTCGGGCCACTACCTCCCCCCGAGGCCGTCGTGTTGGCCAACGATGCCGTGTCGCCGATCTGGCGTGCGCACGGTCGAAACGTGCCCGGGTGGGCAGGGATGTATCGAGACCTCACCATCCAGATCTGCCCGCCATCGCTCGAGGTGGCCGAGGTGCCCGTTGGCGCGTCGATGTGGCTCCGCCCCGCAATCCTGCCGATCGCGCCGACTGTCGCCGCCGACCCGCCGTTGGTGTACGTGACCTTCGGGACCTTGTTCAACACGAACCTCGACCTGTTCCGGCTGGCGATCGCCGCACTGGCCGGCGAGCCGCTCGACGTGGTCGTGACGGTCGGACGTGACCAAGACCCGGCGTCGTTCCTCCCGCATCCTGCCAACGTGCGCGTTGAACGATTCATCCCGCAGGCGGAACTTCTGCCGCTGTGCAGCGCGATCGTCCACCACGGAGGTGCCGGTACGACCTTCGGCGCGCTGGCACATGGTGTGCCGCAGGTGATCCTGCCGCAGGGTGCCGACAACTTCGAGCACGCCAGCATGTGCGAGGCCGCGGGCGTCGCAGTATCGATCCATCCGGACAGGCTCACCGGCGACACCCTTGTCGCAGCAGTTCGCAGCGTGCTCTCTGAGGCGAGTTATGCAATCGCGAGCACTCGCTGTGCCGCGGAGATCTCGGCAATGCCCGACGCGTCGCAGGTCGTGGCGTCGCTGTGCGACTGGGTGTCGCGGCGCTGACTGGGATCACGTTCGCCGAGGCCAAGCCCTCTCAACGAACCATCCCGTCGTAGACTTGTCGGCGTGGAGCAACCGCCCGTGATCGAGGATCGGCGCGGAGTCGACATCTCCCAGATCCGCCGACAGTTGCGCATGTCGGTGCCCGAGCGCGTCCGCGAGATGGTGCATGCTGCCAACGTCATGCTGGACATCCAGCGAACCGTGCAGGCGTCGCTCCGTCGTCAGAACCGCTGATGTTCGACCCTGTTCGGATCTGTACGATCCTGAACGAGGAGGGCGTCGACTACGTCGTGATCGGAGGGTTCGCCGCAGTAGTCCACGGCTCGTCGCTGCCGACACGTGACATCGACCTGGTCCCATCGCGCAATCCGAGCAACTTGGACCGACTCGCTCGAGCATTGAAGCGGATGAACGCGATGATCCGTACGGAAGGTGAACCTGTGCCGACGGTGTTGGACGGTCCGTTCCTGGCCAACATGCCGGTGATGCTGAACCTTGTCTCCGATCTTGGGGAGCTGGATCTCACGTTCATTCCATCAGGCGGCCTCGGTGGGTTCGACGAGTGGGACGCTCATGCGATCGCCGTAGACATTGCCGAAGGTTTGGAAGTCCACATCGCTGCACTGGACGACATCATTGCGTCCAAGCGTGCGGCGAACCGCCCGAAGGATCAGCGCTCGTTGCCGTACCTGGAGTCGCTTCGCGATCAGTTGGGTTGAGCTAGCCAACGGCGGCGTGCCGACCTCAGACGCTGAGGACGCGGTGCTCGGCGGAGTCGAGGGCTGCCTCGAACGCGCCTGAGTCCGACACCCACCCGACCAGGAGTTCAACCACGAGCACGGTGGCGTCGTGGTTGGTGCGTGGGAGGCCGGCGCCGATTGCTTCGGCTGTGCAGTCCTCCAGCAAGAGGCAGTGGTAGTCGCGGAACATCGCGTCCTTGATCGTGGACTCGACGCACACGCTGGTGGTACACCCGGTGAAGACCAGAGTCGAAATCCCTCGAGACTTCAGGAGCGCGTCGAGGTCGGTCTCGAAGAACCCGCTGAAACGGTGCTTGTACACGACGAGGTCACCAGGCTCGGGCGCGAGCTCCGGCACGATCTCGGAGTTCCATGTATCCCTCACCAGAACCCGACTGGGGGTCCCGTCGGGGGCGGTGACGTAGTCGCCCGCCTTCATCGGCAGATGCTTCAACCAATTCGGAGCGCCAGGCGCGCCGGAGTCGGAGAGATCTGGTTGGAACGCCATCTTCAGATACACAACGAGCATCCCTGCCCGTCGTGCGGCTGAGAGCACCTTCGACGTGGGTTCGATGGTTCCGCGGATGCCGGTCAGATCGATCCCGGCACGTCCGAACATTCCCGCCGGGTCTCCGAAGTCGTTCTGCATGTCGACGACGATCACGGCAGTTGCGCCCGCATCGAACGTGAATGATTCCGGTCGCGCTGTGACTGTCATTGGGACATGTTGCGGATCCATCGCTACTCCCCGTCGTCACTTCTCCGTAGGCTGCGCGGACGGATGTCGACGCCGGAGTGTCAACGACAGTACCCGACATCGATCCGGCTCTGAGGCGAGCCTGATCGAACGGTTCGTCGGCAGCGACTCGCCGATCGTGTGATGATCGGGCTGTGACAACCGATCGACCAATTGCCCCGTCTTGCGAAGGGGTCCGTTTCGGAGTTCTCGTGCTGCCGAATGAACCATGGTCCGATCTCACTGCTCGCTGGCGTCGGCTCGACCGATCGGGCGTGGATTCCGTGTGGTCCTGTGATCACTTCACGGCTGCGAACCGTCCGGACTCGCCGTGGTTCGAAGGCTGGACCGGACTGGCGGCGCTGGCCGCAGCGACCGAACGTGTCACCGTCGGGCTGTTGGTGGGCGCGATCGTATCGAGGCCTCCGACAATGCTGGCAAGACAGGCGTTGACCGTCGATCACATCACCGGCGGGCGTCTCGAGCTCGGCCTCGGCGCTGGCGGAGCACCCGACGACCAGGCGATGTGGGGCGTGGACGAGTGGTCGCCGCTCGAACGATCAGAGCGATTCGCCGAGTATGTGGAGCTGGTCGACCAGCTTTCACGCGAGCGGGAGGTGACTTTCTCCGGACGGTTCTACTCGACGACCGGAGCGGTGATGCACCCCGGTTTCGTACAGGGCCGCAGACCGCGGCTCACCCTTGCCGCTCACGGGCGTCGAACAGTCGAGGTGGTAGCCCGATACGCCGACACGTGGAACACGTACGGCCCGACGCTGGAGGACGCCGTTCTGACGCGCGATCTGTTGTGGGAGTGCTGCGATCGGATCGGTCGCGATCCGGCCGAGATTCGCTTGTCGGTGCTTCTCGGGATCATGGCCGGCACCGCGTGGACCTCCGCGGCGGAGTTCGAGGACGTCGTCGCTCGCTGGCACGCGGAAGAGTTCCGTGACTTCGTCTTCTACGACCCACCGTATGGACGCCCTGGCGTTCGGGTGGCTGCGACCTCGGCGATCGATGCCGTCCTGGGTTCGAGTCTTCCGTCGCTGCGTTCCTCGCTCGAATGAAGAAGCACACAGAGATCCGAGGTGGTCACTCCTGGTTGCGCCAGGTCAGCGGGTCGCGGCCGAGCTCGTCGAAGCGCTTGGTGATCCACAGCGGCACATCCATCGGCTCACCGTTTCGCAGGCCTGCCACGTGCTCGCCATCGTCGGCCCACACGTGACACGTGTTGACGTTGGCCATCAACGCTCGTTGGCTGGCTTCTGCGGTGTTCAACGGACCGTCGCCCTTGGCGCGTGCCTGGGCCATGTTGAAGGACCAGATCGACTGGATCGCCACGGGGGCCATCGCCTGCAACAGCGCGGTGGTGTGCGTGCATCCGCGCGGTCCGCCGAACAGTTCACGGATCTTGTGGGTGAACCCGCGGGCGATCGACAGGCCGACCAGGTTTTCGTAGTGGTCCTCGATGCGCTTACACGTGGGATGCGGATGCGTCTCGAGGACTGCCTTGGCCGCGACGATCTCCAACGAGGGGACGGCGATCGTGAGATCGACGATCATGTGGTGAATCGTGAGCGGCTCGTTGTCGTCGGCGATGTACAACCCGGGCGGCTTCTGATCGCGGACCGAGCCGCGCAGGATCAACCGATCGGTGCCATGGCGATAGGCGCGCACAACGTACGCCCGCTCGTGGATCAGTTGATCGTCCGCGTCGACGCCATCGGGGTGAGGCGCGATCACATCGAACGCCGGCGTCATGCCGAGGTGGCCTCGGCCATGGCCTCGATCAACGTGTTCCATGCGAGGGTCGCACACTTGATGCGCACCGGGAACTTGACGACGCCCTGCAGCGCTTCCAGGTCACCGAGCTTGATCTCGGTGTCGGGGACCTGTTCTCCCTCTGGCGCCTCTTCCTCGATCGACATCATCCCCTTGAACCGTCGCACCAGTGCACGCACCTCGGCGACCGACTTCCCCTTCACTGACTGGCTCATCATCGACGCCGAGCTCTGGGAGATCGAGCATCCCTGGCCACCGACCTTCACATCGGTCACCGTGTCGCCATCGATCTGGAGGTAGACGTCGATCTCATCGCCACACAGCGGGTTGTGCCCGACAGCATGCGCTGCTGGAGGTGGCAGTTCGCCGCGGTTGCGCGGCGTGCGGTAGTGGTCGAGGATGATCTCGCGATACAGGTCTTCGAGGCCCGGCATGATTGTGCTCCCCTCTTCGGCTCAGAGCCCGAAGATATCGCTGGCGCCGTCGAGCGCATCTGCCAGAGCGTCGACGTCGTGGTGGTCGTTGTACAAGTAGAAGCTGGCCCGTGCGGTCGCGTTGACACCGAGCAGTCGCATCAGTGGCTTGGCGCAGTGGTGGCCTGCGCGCAGGCAGATGTTGCGCTGGTCGAGCACCTGGGACAGATCGTGCGGGTGGATGTTGCGGAACCCGAAGCTGAACGTCGCGCCGCGCACTTCGACATTGGTCGGGCCGTGCAGGCAGATGTCGTCGCCATACCGCTCGTTGAGCGTGGTCATCGCGTACGTCGCGATCTCCATCTCGTGGCGACGAACGTTGGCCATCCCGAGGCTCTCGAGGAAGTCGACAGCTGCGCCGAGACCGATGGCCTCGACGATCGGGGGAGTACCGGCCTCGAACTTGGCCGGAAGCTCGGCGGGCGTGAACCCGTCGAGCCGCACGTCGAGGATCATGTTGCCGCCGCCGAGGAACGGGGGCATGGCATCGAGCAGCGCCTCGCGGCCCCACAGCACGCCGATGCCCGACGGGCCGCACATCTTGTGGCTGCTGAACGCCACGAAGTCGGCGTCCCAGGCCTGCACGTCGGTGACGTTGTGCGGCACGTACTGGCAGCCATCGATGATGGCCAGCGCACCAGCGGCGTGGGCCGCATCGCAGAGTTGCCGCACCGGCGTGATGGTGCCGAGGACGTTGCTCATGGCCGTGAACGCGAACGCCTTGGCGCCATCGAGCAGGGTTGGAAGGTCGGTGAGATCGAGCAGGCCGTCGATGGTCAACGGGACCCAGCGCAGCTCGATGCCGCGCTCGGCCGCCAGCATGTGCCAGGGCACGATGTTGGCGTGGTGCTCCATCTGGGTCAGCACGACCACGTCGCCGCGTTGCAGGTTGGCGCGGCCCCAGCTGTAGGCCACCAGGTTCAGCGCCTCGGTGGCGTTCTTGGTGAAGATCAGTTCGTCGACGCGGGGCGCGTTGATGAACCGCTGCACAGACTTGCGGGCGCCCTCGTACGCATCGGTCGCCTCCGCGGCCAGCAGGTAGGCGCTGCGGTTGATCGGCGCATACGACGTCTCCATGAAGCGGGTCATCGCGTCGATGACCGAGCGCGGCTTCTGCGAGGTGTTGGCCGAGTCGAGGTACACCAATGGCTGGCCGTTGATCTCACGCTGCAGCAGCGGGAACTGGGCCTTGACGGCCGAGGTGTCGAGTGTCGTGGTGCTCATCGGAAGGCCTCGTACCCGTCACGCTCGAGTTGCGCAGCCAGCTCCATGCCGCCGCTGGCGACGATGCGGCCGCCGACCAGGATGTGCACGTGGTCGGGCTCCACCTCGTCGAGCAGCCGCTGGTAGTGCGTGATCAGGACCACGCCCATCTGCGGCCGATCGCTGCGAATCTCGCGGATCCCTTTCGCCACGGTTCTCAGCGCATCGATGTCGAGGCCGCTGTCGGTCTCGTCGAGGATCGCCAACTCCGGCTCGAGGATGGCCATCTGCATGATCTCGTTGCGCTTCTTCTCGCCGCCACTGAAGCCCTCGTTGAGGTACCGGTCGACGAAGGACGAATCCATGCCCAGCCGCTTCATCCACTCCATCGTCGCCAGGCGCAACTCGAGCACGCTGAGGTCGATGCCTTTGCGTGCCGACAGGGCTTGTCGCAGGAAGTTGATGACCGAGACACCGGGAATCTCCTGTGGGTATTGGAACGCCAGGAACATCCCGGCCTTGGCGCGCACGTCGGGCGGCCAGTCGGTGATGTCTTCCCCCTGGAAGTAGATCCGGCCTGAGGTCACGACGTATTCCGGCGAGGCCAACAGCGTGCTGGCCAACGTGCTCTTGCCCGACCCGTTCGGTCCCATGATCGCATGTGCTTCGCCGGCGTTGACCGTCAGCGACAGGCCACGCAAGATCTCGTCTCCGGTAGCCAGCGTCGGCGTGCCGTCGACGAGGTTGGCGGCCTCGTGAGCTGCGTATTCGTTGGCCGCGGACTCCGTGAGTGCCGGTTTGGCGTGCAGATCGTCGATGCGGAACAGCTCGTGGGCCGCTGTGGTCATGGCGACCAGTGTATTTCCCCTACGGCCGTAGTGGAAACCCCCATGGCCCCGGATCCGGTGTTTCCCGCCACTTCCCCGCGGTCACGACCGCAATGCCCGCCAGATCGCCGGGTACGAGGGGTATTCGAACGAACTGTCGACGTAGCCGGCTTCGCCGAGTGCCCGGTGAAATCGGGGCAGGTTGCGGAAGGGAACGCCCGAATCGACGTGATGGGCCAGGTGCCAGCCGATGTGGTACGGCACCAGCATGAACCTGGCGAGCAGGTGTTGGCGGACGGAATGCGTGGTCTGGCGGCGATCCTTCGAGCGCTCCATTCCGCCGTGCTCGGCGATCGAACGCAGCCGATTGATGACTCGCCAGACGGTGAGGTACGGCGCCAGCCACAGGACCGGGTAGAGCCACCAGTGTCCGGAAACGATCGCAGCCGCCAGCAGCACCGCTTGCACGGCCAGGATCTTCCACACCGTTCGGCGCGAGCGTCTGTCGTGTGACCGGACGTTGCCGAGCAGTTGCCGCATCAGCTTGAAGCCGGTCTGGCCCGTCGCGTCGCGGATCAGCTTCCGCCGGAAGCTGGTCGGGCCGATCGGGTAACCCGCGTACAGCGCCATGTCGGGCTCGTCGGGCCCGAACTCGTCGCGGTGATGCGCCATGTGCACACGGCGGTAGGCGTCGGTCGAGGTGAACGCAGGGAAGCCGAGCACCCACCTGCCGACCCAATCGTTGGCCCCCTTGTCGGCGAACAGCAGGCGGTGGGCGGCCTCGTGCATCAGTGAGGCGAACTGGGCGAAGGCCCTGCCCATCAGCAAGAACGTCAGCGGCAGCGTCCACACGTAGCGAACGCTCATCCAGATCAACACCCCCGTCTGGACGTAGAGGCTGACCACCGATCCTGCGTTGCGCCACGAGGCGATGTGACGGAGCTCTTCGCGAAGTGCCGGTGTCGGCCGGCCGTCGTTGCGAACATCGGCGGTCTCGTGGACGACGGGCAACGCCGAGGGAACCATGGTCACCATCGGTTTCAATGCTACGACCGCATCGGTCACCTGCCCAGCAGATCTTCCTGTCAATTCCAAGACCGCATCGGTCACCTGCCCAGGAGATCTTCCTTCCAGGATCGAAACTTGGTGTGTTGACGACCGCTGGGCCCGGCGCCGTCGCCGGTGTTGTCGGGGAAGAGGCGGAACGTGTGCTGCACGCCGAGATCGTCGTCGCGGCACGCCCAGTAGCGGGCGTCGCCACCGGCGGCTGGGCCGGCCCGCCACAGCAACCATGGACCGATCCGCCGCTTGTAGTCGGCCTCTGGGTGATTCGCCAGATCAGCCCCGAGGGTCAGCAGCTCGTGTGGCGCCTCGACCCATGCCGACGCGACGATGTTGCGATCGCGGGTCGGCGTGGCGGGGAGCGCAGCCGTGTGGATCGGTGTGTGGTCGGCGGGGCGTTGGTCGTATCGCAGTGCCGGAGGTTGACCCTCGGGGTCGGTCATCGTCGGCGGGCCCACGCCATCGATGGCCGCTCGATCGCGAACCAACTGGCGGCGGCACACGTCGTGGCGAGTGCGGTCGACACGACGATGAAGGTGGCCGGCCGCGACGTCCAGTGGTACAGCGCGACCAGTTGTTGCATCGGCCAGGCGTAGAGGTACAGCCCGTACGACAGGTCCACGCCGCGCAGCACCCGTGCGACGGGGCCGACCAGTGCTGCGACCGGCGGCAGGATCACCGCCATCGATGCCTGTGTGATGTGCTCGCTCCAGAACCCCGAACTGCGACCAGCGATCACCGCCAGCACCAGGGCCGCCACGGGGACCCAACCGAACAGCCGGATCTTGTGGGCCCACGCTGCCACGAGCGTCCCGGTGAGGAACACGAACAAGAAGGCGGCGAGTTGCCGATCCGCATACGGGCTGGCGAGGAAGCTGGTGAGATCGACGCGCTTGGCGTACCCGATCGCGAACGCGAGGGACAGCAGCCAGGCGACCGTGATGGTGCGGCGGCCGCCGTAGCGACGCGCCACCACAGCCACCACACCGATGACCAAATAGCAGCGGATCTCATACGGCAACGTCCACAGCGAGCCGTTGATGAAGCTGCCGCCGCTGCTGACGCCGAACGGAGTATCGGTCGTGAACACGTCTGCGATGCCGTGCGAGAACGACACCGGCAAGGTGGCGCCGCGGCCGACGTAGGCGAAGGGTCCGTCGGGTCGCAGGGTGAGGTAACCGCCGAGGGCGTGATGGCGATGGACCCATCCGATCAATGCCACGACGAACGCGCTCACCAGCATCGCCACCCACAGGGCGGGCATGAGCCGGGCGAATCGGGCCTTGGCGAATGTGCCGGAGCGCCGCCTCAGCGCGCTGCGCCCGACCATCAGACCACTGAGGGCGAAGAACCCACCGACTGCGAAGCCGCCGAGCGTCAGCACCTTCGGCGCCAGCGGCGAGACGGGTTCGCTCCCGAACCCACCGAGCGGCCAGGTGTGGCTGACCAGCACCAGGAATGCCAGGACGAGGCGAACGAGATCGAAGCCCGCAGAGCGGGTATCGAGGAAGTCGTCGAGCGTCAGCGATTGGCGTGACGTGGGGGCGGCAATGGTGGCGGTGTCACCAGCCACGTGCGACCCAACTGGCGAGCTGCGGCCGCTCGCGAGCGATGGTCGTGTCGACCCCATGGCCGGGCATGACGATGGTGTCGGCGGGGAGCGTGAACAACGAGGTGTCGATCGAATGGATGATGGTCGTGAAGTCGCCGCCGTCGAGCTTGGTGTTGCCCGGCCCACCGGGGAACAAGGTGTCGCCGCTGAACAGCACCGGCGCGCCCTGCACCTTGAAGCTGACCGAGCCGGCGGTGTGACCAGGATTGTGAATGGCCTCGAGCCGCAGGCGGCCGACCTCGATGATCTCGGCATCATCGATGAACACGTCGTACCCGACATCTTTCAGGCGAGGGGCGTCGGCAGCGGTGACAGCCACCTCATACCCTGCCTCACGCATGGCCGGCACGGCTTGGATGTGGTCCCAATGACCGTGGGTCTCCAGCACCCTGCGCACGCCCAGTTTCTGGCACAGCTCGAGCAACTGCTCGTGCTCGTTGGCGGCATCGATCAGCACCGCCTCGCCGGTCTCGCGGCAACGCAGCACGAACACGTTGTTCTCGTACGGGCCCACCACGACGCGATGGATCTCGAGGCGACTGTCGGCCCAGTGCAGTGTGGTCATGGGCCGACGATAGCGAGAACGCGTGTCGCTACGCTTCGCCGGTGGCCGCGACTGACCCAGCACTGTGGACGACGACCGAGCAGGCGGCGGCGATCCGCTCCGGCGACATCGGATCCGTTGAGCTTCTCGACGCGCAACTGGCGCGTCTCGAACGGCTGAACCCACAGGTCAACGCAGTCTGCACCCTGGCGGTCGAGCCGGCGCGCGAGCGGGCGTCAGCCGCGGACGAGGCAACAGCAAACGGGCAGTCGTGGGGCCCGCTGCACGGATTGCCCGTCACGATCAAAGATGCCATCGCCACCGCAGGGATCCGATCGACTGGTGGATCGCCGGTGCTGCTGGATCACGTCCCACAACACGATGCCCCCGTTGTCGCATCGATCAAGAACGCCGGCGCGATCGTGTTCGGGAAGACCAACGTGCCGTTGTGGTCGGGCGACTTCCAGACGTTCAACGAGATGTTCGGGACCACCAACAATCCATGGGACCTGGCGCGGGTGCCGGGTGGATCATCGGGTGGTGCGGCCGCGGCGGTGGCGTGCGGCATGACGAGCTTCGAGATCGGTACCGACATCGGCGGATCGGTGCGTG
The DNA here is from genome assembly GCA_031427935.1 of Ilumatobacteraceae bacterium. Classification (GTDB taxonomy): domain Bacteria; phylum Actinomycetota; class Acidimicrobiia; order Acidimicrobiales; family Ilumatobacteraceae; genus JAENVT01. Next base: position 12,342 of record JANPOJ010000053.1, read on the forward strand.
TGCCATCCGCGTTTTGTGGAGTGTTCGGCCACAAGCCCTCATTCGGAGCCATCCCCACGCTCGGCTACCTCGACGAGCCGAACGGTGGCGTGACCGAGAGCGATGTGAACGTGTTCGGGCCGATCGCCCGCAGCGCGGATGACCTGGCGATGTTGTTCGACCTTCTCGCCGGTCCCACGCCGGATCGCGCGGTCGGTTGGCGGCTCGACCTACCGAGAGCCGACATCACCGATCTGCGATCGCTGCGTGTGGCGACATGGTTCGACGAGCCATCCGTCCCGATGGACAACGAGATGATCGCGATCTTGGATGGTGTCGCCGAGTACCTGAGCCGACTCGGCGTCGCGGTCGATCGCCGGGCGCGCCCGCAGTTCGATTTCACCGAGGCATGGACCACCGGGGGGTGGTTGATCGGCGCCGCCTGCAACATCAGCGACGGCGAACGCGATGTCAGTCACAACCAGTGGCTCCTCGCCGATCGCCAGCGGGCTCGCCGCAGACAGCAGTGGGCGGAATTCTTCGAAAACGTCGACGTGCTGCTGTGCCCCATCACATTGACGCCGGCATTCCCGCATCAGCAAGAGGGAACGTGGGCCACTCGAGAGATCGTCGTCAACGACACATCGGTGTCGTACCTCTCGCTGGAGGCGTGGCCGGCATTGATCGGTTCCGCATACCTACCGTCGACGTCGACGCCGGTCGGTCATACCGCCAGCGGCCTACCGGTCGGTGTGCAGGTGGTGTCGCCGTACCTGCACGACCACCGATCGATCGCGGTCGCCGGCCTGATCACCGATCTCGTCGACGGCTACGCCGTTCCACCCATCGCCCGCTGAATGGCGGGGATCACTTCTGAGCCGAACGACTCGATCGAGCGCATGGCCACGTCGTGGGGCATGTCGGCGAGTCGGATGAAGCACGACAGGTGGGTCAGCGACAGCGCCTCGGCCTCGGCGATGATCCGCTCGGTGACCTCGGCCGCAGTACCGATCAGGGCGC